>NZ_FYDU01000010.1:0-232047 GCF_900187575.1 Pseudomonas sp. Irchel 3A5
TAGGAACGGCGTTCTGGCTGCATGAAAGACCCGCTTAAAAGGCTAGAAATGGTGTCCACTAAAATTTAAGTGCACACCATGTCTTGGCTTTGCGGGGCTGGGTAGATGACTTCGCCGGACGGATACCGTCCATGCAAGTCTCCTGATTGTGATTTTCCGTGAATTGATACGTAAGGGTCTCGCAGAGACCCCTTCAAAATTTAGAGACTAGGGACGATGGTGTCTACCAGGTAGGTTGGCACCTTTCCTTCAACGATAGGAACGCCAATCGTCCAGGCTAGTAAGCTCCGAGATCATCCGGTACTCGTGGGGTGCAAGCCTGACCCTGTAGACAGGGATGTCGATTTCACTACAGATCTTCAAGATCTTGAGCCCATCATGATCCGAGATTTTGGCCCCGAGATGAACGGCCTTCAGGGGCGCAGGGACATTGAATCCTTTAACTTCTCTATCGTCGTCTGGAACCACTAAACGCCACTCTCGCTCGTACTGCCAATCGATAGCCTTGCACAGAGAGGCGGCAATTCCATACAGCTCGTTGTAGTTTTTCTCCCGGCGTTGGGCTCTGAGAATGTGCGTGATGTCGAACAGTTGATTTGAGTATGCGACGGGCCATAGCGTAAGGGTCGAAAGGTGATTTCGATGAAGGCCTGTGAAGTCGTACTCCATGGCGAATCCGGTGTGGTCGAGGCCATAGTGGCTCCACATCAGCACCGAATCCACACGTTCGCTCAGGCTGCAGATTTTGTAGCTGCTTTTGAGTTGGTCAATTAGCCATGGGAGCTGCCCGGCCTGGTGATTTGGCGCCAATACTCCGACTTCATGAAGCCAGTGCTTAACGTTCAGGGTGGGTGGATCCTGAGCCGAAGCCAGTGCTACTGCAGCTGCGATGGGATCCTCGGATTTAAGCGTAGTGGCGATTTGATCTTCGCTAAAACCCAATTCGTCGAGTTTTTCCCAAGCGGCGAGCTTTCGGTAGTCAACCCAGAAAGCCGTGTCGTAGGGATCGTTGAATCCATTGGCTACGCTCAGATAGAGTGTTTTCTCAGCCAGATTCTTCAGCGCGAGCTTGCTGCACGTTCTGATTTTGAACAGTCGATTGGGTGTGTGCAGGTACTTGTCGTTAATTAGCTTCGGGATGTCCATGTCACCGATAGTGGCCGAAGAAAAATTCTCAATCAGATCTCTTACCCAATCCCTATCCACACGAACTCCTTTGTCTACGCGGCTTGCTGAGGCGCGAGACGTTATCACATCTGGGTTACGCTTATTTGTCCCATCGGTATCATGAGCAGGCCGTATTGTAGCCTTGAAATCAGGGGGGCCCAGCTCATCGCAAGCGCGTAGCCGCCACTCCCCCTCATAGTGGGTGGACACACTGAAAGCCAGCAAGTGCCGTATTAGTAGCTTTCATAAATCGCCATTCGCAGTCGCTCGCACACTCGACGCGACTGGGGGCAAAAATGGGGGCACAACTGTTATTTTGCGATCTTAAACAACCGTTCTAGAGCCCTGTCAAAAAGTTCTTTGGGGATCCGGATAGTTTGTAATGGAGTTCCATAAAATTCCACATAGCTGTTTTATAACAGCGCTCAGTAACATCGAGCAGCTAAGGATTCTCCACATCTTGAGCAGCAATCCGGCGATTGAAAGGCCAACCGACCTGAGCCTGTAAAACCCCGGCCGGAGCAAGGTCCATGGATGGATCGCTGATCGTGAATCCATGCAGGGTGTACGATTTCCGCTGATTAGAGCAGGAAACGGTTGGCAGGCACCTTCAAGCCCAGGCGATCCCTGAGTGTCCCCGGTTCGTACTCCTGGCGAAACACTCCTCTGGCTTGCAGCAAAGGCACCACGCCACGGGTGAATGTTTCGAAGTCAGTGGGCAAAAACGGAAACATGAGGTTGTAGCCATCGACGGCATTTGACTCGTATAACGCTGAGAGCTTATCGGCAATATGCTCCGCTGTTCCGATCAGCAGCCAGGTACTCGAGCTCTTGACCAACCGGCGTCCTATTTCACGGATGGACAGGGAAGTGTCGTACTGCTTGAGCAGGGCCAGCTCAGTTCGAATACCATCAAACTCGGACTCATCCGGCAACGCGGGTAATGGGCCGTCTGGTGATAACCCTGTCAAGTCCAGACGGGTGTAGCTGGAGACCAAATCAATTGCCACGGCATCGATGATAAGGCTGTCCTCCAGTTGCCGACGTCGCGCCTCCTCAGTCTCATCGCCGAGCACCACCGGAAGTACGCCGGTGACTATTTTCAGATCACTGGAATGCCTGCCCTGCAACTCCAGTCGGCGATTCAAGTCGGCCCGGTACGCCAACCCCTCTTCGACCGAATTGATAAAACAGAAGTGCACGTCCGCGTGCGCAGCGGCCAGGTTCTTGCCGGCTTCAGAAGACCCCGCCTGAGCCAAGACCGGATGCCCCTGAGGTGGACGCGGCACGTTAAGCGGCCCACGCACACTGAAATGTGCACCTTTGTGATTGATCGGGTGAATTTTCGATGGGTCGGCAAAGTCGCCGGTCCCCTTGTCAAACTCTAGCGCACCCTCCTCCCAGGAGTCCCAAAGCTGCTTGACGACGTGGATGAATTCCTCGGCCCGCAGATAGCGATCACCATGCTTCGTCACGCCTGACAATCCGAAATTCGAGGCCTCCTCTTCCAGCCACGAAGTCACGATATTCCAGCTGGCTCGCCCTGCGCTGAGGTAGTCAAGCGAAGCAAAATATCGCGCGAGGTTGAACGGCTCGTTATAAGAGGTCGAAGCCGTGCCCATCAGCCCGATGTGCTCGGTAACCGCAGCCAGTGCGGACAGCAGCGTAACCGGTTCAAGGCGGGCGTTGGCATAGTGCCTCAACCCGCTGGCCACAGAGTCCCAGACCGCGACGTGATCCGCGACAAAAACCGCATCAAACTTCGCCGCCTCCGCCGCCTGCACCAGTTTTACGTAGTAACCCAGCGTCAATATCTCTCTGGTCGGTGACTTCGGGTGGCGCCATGAAAAACGATGGTCCCCCTGGGGGTTAAAAAAGAAAAAATTCAAGATCATGCTTTTATTCGACATAACGCCTCCGCGACCTTACCAGCGTCACATTCATTTTTACTGGGCCGTCTTGGCGGTATGTTCGGCGACCCACTGCGCCGCGACTTTTGCTGGATCCTTGTGATCGATATCAACAAGGCGATTGAGTTGCTTGAGGTCGTCATCGGTCAGCTTTGCGGAGACCTGGTTAAGCACCCTCGTGACCTCCGGGGTCAGCAACGCCTTGCGACCCAATGGCGTGATGTTTTGCAGGGGCTGTTGGTGCTTGTCGTCCTCGAGGACAACCCAGGGCTCTTTTGCCAGGATGCCTTGCGTGGAGACCATCGTCGCCACGTCGATAGCGCCGGAGTTCAACGCCAGCCGTGACAAGGGCCCGCCCATGTCCAGCGACTTGATGCTCTTGAAGTTGATGCCATAGACCGCCTTCAACCCGGGCACGCCTAATGCAGCTGTGGCGACTTCGGGAGGCCCGCCCAGCGTCAAGTCTCCCGAGACGGGCGCCAGGTCGGACAAGGTGTGCAAGTTGTACTTCTCTGCGGTTTTTTTGGTGACGGCCCATGCGGTAGTGGAGCCTGCGGACGAAGGTTCAAGCAGTTGAAGATCCGCCGGCAACTTCTGTTGCAACGCACTGAGGATTTCCTCTCGGGTGGTCAGGGCAGTCTTGTCGTCATAGAAACTCAACAGTGACCCCAGGTATTCGGGTACGACGTCTATATCGCCGTTTTCCAGGGCCTGGGCGATGATCTGGCGATTGCCCAGATTGAGTCGGGTCTTGACGTCTATCCCTTGATTTTTCAAGGCTGACGCATAGATGTTGGCGAGAATCGTCTGCTCGGAAAAATTGGCCCCTCCAATGGTGATGGACTGAGCGCTGGCAAACGCGCTGCCCACCAGCAAGCCTAGCCCCAGCAGCAATGAAACCGAGTGCGCTGAGCGAGCCTTCGAACGTTGTTTGTTTTTCATGTGGGTTTGCACCTCTGCAAAGTTAATACATACTTTCAAATGCTTCAGGTCATGTAGTCCTTAGTTCGATTTTCCCCGCCCGCCATTTTCTGAGCATGGATGTTTCTATCATTGAACAAACCCACTCACTGAGGATCGCCAGCGCCGACACCATCAGTGCGCCGCCAATAATTTGCGGCGTATCATTTCGGCCCAGTCCATCTATAAGAAACCTGCCCAGCCCACCGAAGCCGGCATACGCGGCGATAGTGGCCGTGGCGATAAGTTGCACCAGGGCTGATCGGAACCCTGAAAAGATCAGCGGAAAAGCCAGCGGCAACTCGAGCTGGAAAAACAGCTGCCCTCTGCGCATGCCCATCGATCTGGCAGCCTGCTTCAGAGATGAATCCACCTGATCGATTCCAACATAGGTATTGGTTAATATTGGCGGGATGCTCATGGTTACCAACGCGATAATTACCGTGCTGGTTTCATAGCCAATGAGCATGATTGCAAGTATCACAATACCCAGAGAAGGTAACGCTCGCCCAATATTGAACAGCCCTATCGCCACCTGCGCACCTTTGCGGTAGTTAGCCAAAAGTACGCCAAGCGGCAACGCTATTGCGCAAGCAATAACCAGGCTCAAAGACACATAATAAATATGCTCTGCCAGCCGAGTCAGTATGCCGTTTTCACCCAACCAATTATCAGGAAGAGAAAACCAAAGGTAGACGCCCGCGATCATGTTCATCAGCGCACCCAGGGCAGCAGCCATTTATTGATTGAATAAAACAGAAAATCAAAACCTAATGCCAACATCACGGTCAGGACCAGGCTGACTGCCACAGGTGTAGTGAAACTTTGAGCCAGCCCGGTAATGAACAGCTGGCCCAGTCCACCTTGTCCAATCAAGGCAGTAACAGTCACCAGCCCCACCAACGTGACCGAGGTTGTTCGCAAGCCCGCCAATAACGCAGGCAGCGCCAGTGGAAGCTCAACCCCGAGGAATCTCTGCATGCGCGTATACCCGAGCGCACGGGCCTCCTCCAATACGTCCGCGGGGTTACTTGCAAGCCCCGCCAAGGTGTTCTGCAACACAATAAGCAAGGAATACAGGCTCAAACCAATGACCGCCGTGGTCTTGGATAACCCGGTAAATGGCATTATCAAAATAAACAGTGCCAGGGACGGTATGGTAAAGAGTATGCCGCAGACATAAATCATTGGCCGCGCCAAACCCGGGTGCCACAACGTCAAGAGCACCATAGCGCCCGCTAACAGGACGCCTGTGCACAGGCCCAGGATCACCAGCTGAATATGATCAATTAACAGCTGGCCAATCTGCTGCCCGTTTTCAACAATCCAGGACCAGTCAATCATTGCGCACCTACGAAGCGGTGCTCATTGAGTGCGCTGTGAAGGCTGGCAATCGAGAGACAACCTTCGTAACCGCCCGCCTCGTCCACACGAACAACCACACCGATTGGCGCCGTCAGAATTTTAACCAGTGCGTGATGCAACGAGTCGTTACTCGACACCGTGGTCAACTCCGGAACAGGCACGTCCGATTCACTGACCCACTTCAACGGGTTGGACTTGTCATCCAGCAGAAGTTTGAACTCACAACTGAATTCATCCGCCGGAAGATCAGAAACCTTCATCAGCGAAAGTCTTTTTAATAACGGATCTTTGCCGATAAAGTTCCTCACAAACTCGCTGGCAGGATGGGCAAGGACAGTGTGAGGTGTATCGAATTGAACAAGTTTTCCTTCGCCCTCGAAGATGGCAATCCGGTCACCAATCTTGATGGCCTCCTCCATGTCATGGGTCACCAAAATAATGGTTTTATGCAAACGTCTCTGTAGCGCAACCAGTTCATCCTGCAGTCGCTCACGTATGACTGGATCAAGCGCGGCGAAGGGTTCGTCCATCAATACAACCGGTGGATCCGAGGCCAACGCCCTCGCCAGAGCCACGCGACTTTGCTGCCCGCCCGACAGCTGATCAGGGTAGCGCTGAAGAAATTCCGGCTGAAGTCCAACCAGGGAGATGAGCTCGCTAACGCGCTCGCGGATTTTATGTTTGCTCCAGCCCAGGAGCCGCGGTACTGCGCCAATATTTTCTGCAACCGTCTGATGGGGAAACAACGCCGCGCTTTGCATCATGAAACCAATGCCGCGGCGTAGAGTGACGACGTCAAGCTCATCGGTTGCCACGCCGTTGACACAGATGCGGCCACTGTCCTGTGTATCCAGCCTGTTGATCATTCGCAAAATGGTTGTTTTGCCACACCCACTGGGACCGACAAATACACAGATCTCCCCCTCCCGGACGTGAAGCGTCAAATCGCTCACGGCCGTATTAGGGCTGCCTTTATGAGTTTTCTTAATGGCTTCAAAACGTATCATTTTCCGACGCTCAGATTAGCTTGCATATTTCAGTGCTCGACTGGATAGCGAGGACAATCAACGGGACTGACCAGATGTTTCTTCAACAACGAGAAGTAGCCATCAATGACATAGCCGTTATTTCGCGCAATCCATTGCTCACGCCTGGCTCTATAGACTCGGGGTAAATAAAACCAGGGCAGCCCGGGAAGATCGTGATGAACCAGGTGAAGATTGAGATTAAGAAACAGCCAACTCAACAACCCTGACGATTCGTTGATAACCGTGCGGTGTTCCGGAAGCGCCGACGGGCGATGCTCGTAAAACGACCTGATCATGGCAATCGACATGGCCGGTAGCGAAACCAGGAATATGTACTGTACGGCACTGATCGCGCTGTACTGCTCAACGAGAGCCAGCACTACGCCAACACTTAACATATGAACGGCCCACATCCGCCAAGCCAATCGCCCGGTGTGAAATAACCCTCCAATTTCACTGATCACGAGACCTGTTACCGCCAACGGCGCGCCCACAAGCAAACGGCCACCCAAGGTCTTGTTTACCCATAGCAACATTCTGATAGAGCGAGGCGAGCGCAACCAGAAAACACCGCTAACATACCGACTTTCTGGATCTTGACCCGGCACCGTCAGGACTGTGTCGTTGTGATGCGCCAAATGGGTGTCCCTATAAATATCGTAGGGGTACCACACGGCAAACGGCAGAAATCCCAAGGCTCTGTTAATGGTAGGCCACCGTGTCGGATGACCGTGGATAAGCTCATGTTGAATCGACATCCAAAGCACAACCAGTGGAACCAACAGAACGATGGTGAATCCTTCGCCAAGTACCCCTCCATAAAAAACAATAACCGCCCAGGCCAGATAGAAGCCGGCTAACAAAAGCCAGGTGGGCCATTCAGTTTTACTGGTTAAGGTAGTGCTCAGCTTAACGATTTCAGCTCGATGAGCTTCATCCAAATAGTTTGGCATGGCGGTTAGTCGTGATAGATCTTGTTCGGAACAAGTGCCCAATCACTCACACTTCAAACTGCAACACCAAACAGGGTGTTATCTGAAGAGCATTGATTGGACTATCGGTGTGCAAGTGTCTGGTAACGACGATTCACATGGCGTGAAGAAGAAACGCCAAGCCTTCGCTGATTGCACTGCAGGCTTCGCTGTTAGCCTGACAAGGGAGAGGTTTGCCGGTAATCAATTGAACGGCAATGGAAGAGAAAGGACTGATGCGGAAGTTGTCGGCATGAAAAATCGCTGCATGGGATCCGTCATGCGACAGAGCCTCAAGGCTGATTTGTAAGATTCGGGCGCCGGACATAGTCGTACCATAACAATAGGATTGAACATATCCGGCGGTCCGGTGACAGCAAGGTAGCACGGCGATCGATACGATCAAGGAATATATTTGTTTATGCTTATTCCATAAGCGAATAAGCATTAGAGAGTATCCGCTCATTGCCTGGGCTACTTGAGCAGCAAGTCGTTCCCCCTACCCTATTGGCGCGTACACCTCCCATACGCTCGCCACCGTGGCGTAGGTGAAAAGGCTCAGACCTATGATGAGGCTGCTCAGTTTAGCGTGTCAGAATGAATCGATAACACCGGCATGCGGCCGCATTTCCTATTCCACTATTACTCGCACTCTTGCCAGATTTTCGACCCGCGTAAACTCCGTCGTGGCGTTGCCCTCACGCTGGACAGTAACGCGGAGCACGGGATAGTAGGTGCCAGGCTCCGAGTAAATGAGGGTGTTATGCACCGCGAGCGTTTCTGACGGCTGATGAGGAAGTGGCGCGTCTAGAAAGTCGTCGTTCCCTGTCTGGCTCCATTCTGTTTTCACAATTTTGCCCGCAGATGCCGGGACGGTAATGTCACCCAGCAGCGTGAGCGGCTCCCCGACTTTGGCAAGGATTCTTTCACCGCTCCTGGACGTGAGCTTCACAACGGGCTGGATACCCTGCCTTGCTGATGCGTCTGCGGGTAATGAGACCTGGCCTTTATTGAGCGCATACTGAGTCGAGAGAGGCGGTGCGACACCATTTTCCACCCAGGCACTTACATCCCTGACGGCTTGTTCGAGGATGCCGTTGTAATCGATGAGCCTCACAGAATGATTGTCAGCCGAACCCGAGGCAACCACGCTGCCATCCAGATGGTCTGCATTGTCGTTCAACCAGATCCGCACCTTAGCGTCGTACTGTTCACCCTCTCCTGCCTTCAATCGCTGGCCATACCAGTCGGCATCCCAAGGGTAGGCATCGACATCAAGTGCGTTGGCTATGATTATCATCTTGCTGTTTATCTTGCCGGTGAAACTACCGCCTCCGCTGACGCCTGCGCTGATGACTGGGCCTACCTCTTGAGGGCGTTGCGGGTAGCGCGGCGAACCGTCTGCATTGCGAAATTGGTCCCACGCAGCAAATCCACCAGACGCCGGGACCTGATGCCGGTGGTAGGAGGTCAACGCAATTGCCCAGCGATTATCGACACGAACCCTGGCTCCATTTCTCAGCGCGTTGAGCATATCGGCTTGATTTTGCGCGGACAGCGTAATGACTCCGTGCCCGGCATCTAGCGACCCAAGCAATTGTCGATTGCCCCCTTCCGCCCCTTCAAGGGTAAAGTCCAACCAAGCGCTGTTTTTGACGTGGGACAGTCCGGCCACATGCAAGCGTAATGGCTTACCCGCTGAGTCACGATCTATCCTTTGAACCGACACCACGCGATCAATTTTCGCCCTTCGCACCATATTGCCCAGAGTGGATTGCTCGGTACCGAGGTAGCCAGGTTTACTCCAGAAGTCATCTGCATAACCAGGATCAATGCCCTTGACCGAACTGGCAAACCCCAGTAACCCCTGCGGGTCGTTGAGCCCCAGGATGTAAGCGTAATTATCCCAACCGCGCAGGGGCACCCCCATTGCATTGACCTCCGCAAGGACCGATGCTTCCGTGGGGTCAAGTGCCGCAAAAGGATCTCCGCTACCTCCCGGCCGCATAGCATCGGCAATGCGTGACGCCTTGTCTTCGAGTACAAGACGTGCGAAAGCACGTACAAAAAAATTGGTTGGAATGGATGTTGGAACGCCAATGACGAATGGGACTGCACCGTCCCATACTCCCGACGAGTTCTCAGCCGCAGCGATGGTCAGATAAGACCCGCCGCTGCCACCATAGATGTAGCCGTGGATCTGAGAAGCGGACATTCCATAGTATTCCCCCGCGACCCTCTTCGAGAACTTTGCTGCCGCAGCGTTGGCTCGATAGCCAGAAGGCGAAACAGAATCCACGGTGTAAGCACCGCTGTCAGCACCAAATTTGATTACCCGGTCCGGAACGTTACCCTCTCCCAAGGGATAAACCTTATGGAAGAAACGCCCCTTCCATTGGGCCTTCGGCGGGAAGAAAAAGCTGAACTTTACATCGGTGCCTTCGAAGTGCCCGGAAACGCGATGCGTCAGAACAGGACTTTTCAAATCTTCTCGGCTGTCAATTACCGGGCGGTCGAACTCCGGATCGATGCAGTCTTGAGTAATGAACATTATCCCGCCCGGCGGTGTTTCACACGGCCGGGGTTGGGACGCGGCCGAAGCTAATGTCGATAGCCCAAGCGACACTGCAAATACCAGGCACTTCGAGGCAACGAACGTCGCACTCAAGCCGCTCCCGCGATGGAAATCTGTGCCAGGGGGTGGAGCCACTAGAGTCAGGTTGTCAGCGTTATTCATAATGGCTGTTAAACTCCTTGAGGCGCTTTAATGACGGCAGGCTGCTGGATAAGTTTTGAGTCGTTTGAAGGAGGAGACTGCTATGGTTGGGCCTCTCAGTTCAGGCTTGAGCTTCGCGACTTGTTCTACCAGGCGCTCGTCTCGGCCTGGACAGAGCCTTTAGTACCTTTCAGTTTTGAAATGTTCAGTGATCGGCCGGCAGGCTGCACAAACCTGAACTCGATATCAGCGGCAATGTGAAGAACGCCCGGATCAGGCCCGGGGGTTAACCAGCCCGGGCTAAAGTTTGTAGTTCACTGTTAAAAACGCATTTCGCGGCGCTCCATAACTGACCGTGTCGAAGTCGCCCTTCTGCGTTGCATATTTTTTATCAAATACGTTATTCACATTGATTGATACATCCATGTGACTTGTCATCTCATAACGCGCCATCAGTGACGTCAACGCATAGGGATCCTGTTCCGCCACCCTGGTGCTGGTGCTACTGCTCAAGAAGCGGCTTTGCCATCTGAGACCTCCTCCCAACGTAAGCTTCTCCCATATTCCGGGTAATCTGTACGTCGTGAACATCTGGGCGGTAGTGCGAGGCACCTGAGCGTTTAGCCTGGCGTCATTGCCATCTTTGGCCGTGAAAGCAGCAACGCCAGCGTAGACGTTCCAATTGGCAGCAACCTCACCCTGCATGTCTAACTCGATCCCGCGGGATTTGGTTCCGTCAACACCTTTATAAGCCTGGGCTCCGCCTGGCGTACGAAGACTGCCGTCCGCTTGTGCAGCATTGTCCAGTTCGGTGTCAAACAACGCGACAGACGCATTCAGTCTGCCCTCCAGGTATTCAGCCTTGAGGCCAATTTCTTTCGTTTTACCTTCAGTAGCCGTAAGGACGTTGCCGTTGCTGTCCCGGAATGATGATTGAGGATTATAGATGCCGGTATAACTGATATAAGCAGAATACGTATCGTCAATGTCGTATATCAAACCTGCATAAGGCGTAAATTCATTACTCTTTTTATAACTGAACGGCGTCCCGCCTGCTGTCTCGTCGATCTCGTACCGATTGAACCGCCCGCCGAGAATCAACTTCAATGGATCAGCCAAAGAGAATCTCGCCGTACTGTAGAAACCGCGCTGTTTGATCTCGGTATTGGTCGGTATTGACGTCATTGCATCGAAATCAGGCTTGGGGAAGTGACTGTTCCAATCGTAGATATTGATGGGCGTGAACCCTGAAAAAAAGGGGCTGATGTCGTCTTTGTTCGAGGTATATCGAGAAGTCATCCCTCCCACCACCAGGTCATGTTGGCGCCCCATCAAGTCAAAGGGACCGCTCGCCATCACATCAAAGGTGTTTTGACGGCTTTTACCTTTGCCGGCCAACGCTATTGGATAAGCGCCATTAGGAAAACTGCCTAATCCGGTATCCTGATCAGGTGTACCAGAACTCCCCATTAGCTGGGTGTCATACTTGGTACGGTACTGATTCACGACACCGTGGACTTTCCAACCGTTATCAAACCGGTGCTCCAGTTCGGTAAAAGCACTCTGCCGGGTGCTGTCCCAGCGGCTCCAGTCCGCTGCCACAGATTTGGAACGCGACCATTCTGCCTCTGAACCATTACTGAACCATAAAGGAGTACCGCCCCAGGTCGGTCGCTTGGGGGAACTATTCTGGTAGTCGTAACCTATACCCAAGGTAGTGTCTTCAGTGAGATCTGCTTCAATGATTCCGTAGAGCGCTTGCTTTTGTGTTTGATAACCGTCGAGGTAAGAGTGGCCATCGTTATTGACCCCTACCACACGTGCCCGAACGCGACCGTCGGTTGTCAGGGGTACGGAAATATCCCCCACCTCTCGAAAGTTGTCCCACGACCCCGCACTGATGGAGGTAGACGCCGAAAACTCCGGCGTTGGTCTTTTGCGGACCAGGTTGACCGCCGCCGACGGATTGCCCGTGCCGGTGAGAAGTCCGTTCGCCCCGCGCACAATTTCGACACGGTCATAAAACGCAGTTTCCAGGTCGCTGATACCGCTGCCGTTTATGACATCACCGATGACCGCTGGTATGCCGTCATACTGAATGTTGTCGATCAGAAAGCCTCTGGAGTAGAAGCTAGTGCGTTGGCTGTCTGATTGATACGACGCGATGCCAGTCGAGTTCTCCAGCACTCCCTGAACTGAATCCAGCTTTTGATCGTCCATGCGTTGACGTGTCACCACTGAAACGGATTGCGGCGTCTCCCGGAGCGTGAGCGGCAAGCGAGTCGCGGCCGTGGTCTGGCCGATGGTGTAAAGTCCCGTCCCTTCTGTCTCGGTGCCGTCGGGTGCACCTGTCCCGCTTATCGTCAGTGATGGCAGGAACATCACGCCCTGAGACGGAGAACTCTCATCGGCTTCAACCCCGTCCTGCGCCATCACACAATTCGAATGCCCCAAAAGCACGAGCAGCGCTGCAGCAACAGGTTTTTTAACCAGACGTTGAGGCGCGCGATGACCCCTTCCACCGCAATAAATCAACGGACTCGACATTAGCCATTCCTTATCAAGATAAAACAGAAGACGGCCGACCATTGAGACGCGGATGTGAAGACCGACGACTCAACCGAAACCAGACCGGAGAACAGAAGTGACGAACTAATCTCAAGTGGAACTGATTAGCATTCGTTGTTGCGCAATTTAGCAACATGCGCCCGTTGCCAGATATCGAGGGATGGCCAGATTATTTTTCACTTCAGCCAATGTTTGCGGCGAGGCGTTTCCCGACTGCAATTGAGCATGACCCCATCAATTCAAGTTTTGATCGGGTCTACAGTTTTCCAGGCATGTGCCGACAAAAATAGATGTCAACGTGCCATGGATGAGGCCAATCAAGTCTATCGAGTCTCGCACTATGCCCATCCCGTTCTTACGCCGTGATCGTTATGCACTTCAACAGCTGATAGCTGCCATCAAAAGCGGCGAAGCACCTGACTTCAAAGGTTGCAAGGAGGCCCCGGTAATCCTTGATGCCTGGGGTACTCTCGAATCATCCAGGCGCGATTCCCAATCGCGCATAGACCAACTTGAAAGCGAACTTGAAACTGCACGTGAACTACTTCGCGAGTCGGCAGCTAGCGCGTCAACCCAAACCGTCAGATTCGACTTGGTGAATCGCGCCTCCAGCGAGGGCCTTTGGGATATGGAGGTTGTGGCGGGCGACCCGCTTAATCCAAAAAACCGGTTTTGGTGGTCGCAGCAATTTCGCAATCTTCTTGGGTTCAATGACGAACGTGATTTCCCGAATGTCCTGGCCAGTTGGGCTGATCGCCTTCATCCGCAGGACAAGCAGGGGACGCTTGACGCCTTTGCTCGACATCTCAACGATAAGTCGGGAAACACGCCTTATGAGGTGAGAAACCGGCTCGCGATGAAGGATGGTTCCTATCGTTGGTTCCATGCCCAAGGTGAGACACTTCGTGACGAACGAGGAACGCCAATTCGGGTCGCGGGCTCGCTACGGGATATCCATGATCAGCTGGAACGCGATCAGGAACACGACGTCATCATCACCCGTTTCGAACTGGCCAGGGAAATGCTCTCCGATGGCTTGTGGGATATGGAAGTCATTGCCGGAGATCCTGTAAATGCCAGGAACCCTTTCTGGTGGTCGCCTCAGTTCCGAAGACTGCTTGGTTTTGAAACGGTTGAAGAATTTCCTGATGTCCTGGAAAGCTGGGCATCCAGGTTGCACCCGGATGATAAAGAGCGAAGCCTTAACGCTTTCGGCGCTCACTTGAATGATAAGTCAGGAAAGACGCCATTCGACATCGAGTACCGATTGAAGATGAAGAGTGGCGAATATCGTTGGTTCAGAGCACGAGGTCAGACTCGGCGCGACCCGAAAGGATCTCCGCTTCGCGTCGTCGGAGCTCTTGTGGATGTCCACCTGCAGCACGAGCAGAATGCGCTGCGAGAGGCGGAAGTTACGCATCAACGGAACCTGGAAGCCAGCCTTGCTCAGTTGTCGCAAATTGTAGGTACGATTCAAAGCATTGCGAGCCAGACGAATCTACTGGCGCTGAATGCGGCCATTGAAGCGGCACGTGCTGGTGAGGCTGGGCGCGGTTTCGCTGTCGTGGCCGACGAGGTTCGAAAACTCGCGACGCGTACTACTGAAGCAACCGAACAAGCTGCCGGAATGATTGCTCGCTGAGCATCGGCTTTTCACGCAGGTTGTGCAACGAACGAGTGAAATAGACCAGTTGCCGCGCGAGAGCGGCAACCAGGTTAATCAAGCAAGATGTGATGCTCGGGCGCATGCACCTGACCATGCGGGTTGCGCAACAAATAGGCGCGCAGCTTCTCGGCAAGACCGCTTACTCGCCGAGGTTAAACGTCATCAGGAAGCAGGATTGAAGGCACATGCAAAGAATTCGCCGCAGTAAGAGGACTTGAGCGGGTGGAAAGATATTGCACCGGGGGCTTACCTACTGTTTTGCGGAACATGGTGATAAAACCACTAGGGCCTTCATACCCGAGCTCCGCTGCTACGGTTTGTACGCTCTCCCCTTTGATCATGCGTTGCAGTGACAAAATCACATGCAACTGCCGACGCCAGCGTCCGAAGCTCATCCCTATTTCCTGCAGCAAAAGCCGACTCATACTGCGCTCACTCATACCTATGCGAGAGGCCCAGTCGTGCACTGAAATCTTGACCGCAGGGTCGGCCAGGAGCATTTCAGCAAGCTTGCGCAGACGCCTGTCGCGAGGCATCGGCAAATGCAGGTCCTGCACGGGGGCTGCCGACAATTCGTCCAACAACGTTGCGATCAGGCGGTCTTCGCGCGCGCTGGTGGCGGCGTCTTCCGGGAATCCCGCCGCCTTCAGCAGCAATTCACGCAACAGTGGAGACACCCCTATCGTGCAGCAACCCCGCGGAAGATCAGGGGCTGCATCGGGTTCGACAAACAGGCAGTAACATTCTGTTCCTCCCGATCCACGTGTCGCATGTGACAAACCACCGGGTATCCATACGGCGCATTGCGGCGGAACGATCCACACTCCCTCTTCAATCTCGCAGTTGAGGACGCCGCGGACGGAATAAAGCAGTTGCGCCTTGCGATGTTGATGGCTTGTTTGCTCCCAATCCCTGCTGACCATCGAGGCACTGAGCGCGACGACTGGCCGCGAAATGCTATCGACATCCAATGTGGAAATCGCGTGTCTATCAACCGTGTTCGCCATAGCAGGTGCGCACCCTCCCTAAACCAATAGGAATCTGGCTGATTCGAACAATATTTTGGCCAGCCTGTGCAACAGCGCCAGCTCACTTACAGAGTATCCTGAAACTGCAGACCACCACACAGTTTTGGCAATCTCGCCAGAGGAGTATTGAAATGCGTATAGAGGCTAACCAGTTCCCGCTCGTGTGGTTGCATAAAACTACACAGGGCTATAGCCAACAAGACTCACTTGTCCAATTCGAAGCGTTGCTTGCTCGTCATGAACCTTTCGTCCTCTTGAGTAACGAAGGGCTGGATAAAGAGCGAACCGAACAATCACCAGGCGAAATGAAACAAATATCGCTGTGGATGAAGCGCCATAAAAGCGAGCTCAAGAGGTATGTCAAAGCCTCTATTCATATTGAATCAAGTCCCACAAAACGCCTGGCAGGCAAAGCCTTTGCACTTGTATACGAAAAGTTCTGGGGCTATCCCATGCTCATGGCAGCTACTGAAGATGAGGCCTTGGTGCTGGCGGCTAAATTATTAAAAACCATGCCCACGAAGGCCGAAGAGCACTGATAGAGTGCAGACTGATGAGCCATGCCACCAGGTTATCTACACTCCTAAAATCAGGTATTCACCAAGCTCTCTGATTAAAGCGAGTGAAAGATATATTCAGTCCGTGCGCGAAGATCCAGTTCAACACCTGCCCCATGCAAACGAGTGTGAAGGTCAGCATCATCGACGCGTACTTTCCAGGACACATTGGCCGACACGTCACTTCCCGTTCGAACGAGATTGATGGCCTGCTGCAATTGCGCTCGGTCGGTCAAGTAAACGGCCAGCGCGTTGCCTTTCCAGGCGGCAACATTCATCCCCATTGCCGCGCATACCAAGACTTTAGCCTTGGCATCGTCGCGGTCAGCCTGACGGGAGCGTTGAATTTGATCCTCCAGGACAGGATCAACTTCACGGTCAGAACAGAACACCTCTCCCGCCTCCCAGACTTCCGGTGGGCAAACCTTTTCTTCGGGGCGCATGGTTAGAAATGGGTTGATTTCCATCGGGTAGACTCGACAGACCAACGGTCGATCTTCATAAATCTGGCAGTGGTTATCTGCCCCTAAACTTGGACACCGTGCCAGTGCGTTACCTGCAAAAATGGCTATTACCTGAATACGTGCATCTCCACTGGCTACATCTACCGCGCGTTGCATGCTGTGATTGTAATGCTCTAGCAATGGGAAGACTGACACGTCGAAAGCTTCAAGTATGACTGCGATGTTGCCACCTCGATTCAACCATTCCTCCGCCTCTTGAAGAGTCAAAGGAATAAGACGTTCTTTACAGCAAGTACCGCACCCGTTGCAGGTAAACCGCGTGACGTTGTTTTCTTTGTGCGTCACTGATTGGCTGGTAGGTGTCATGATCAGTCCTGTTCCTCACCTCCAGACTTCGAATAGAGGCGATGGCTAAAGAAACCAATGATATACGCTACCTGCCTGCTTTCAATCAGGCACTAAATCTATACCAGGTATACTTAGACACACCCTTCTATTACCCGGTCGCTACCGGCCAACGGCCAACCAACTTGACCAGAGATGCCGGATTTAAGCCGCTCATAACTGCGTAATGTATTCAGATCGGCACCGGGAACCCCGTCAGGTCAAGTGGACTTCGTAAGTCGTGCCGCAAAACAAGACCTTCGTTCTCATCAAACAAAACTGCAACTATCTGATTGGAATACTTTTCTGTAGTGGCGCCCGGGGTATGGTCGTATCAGGGCGTGTAGCAACACCTTGGCAACGTGCTGAATTACCAAGAGCTCAGGGCATCACGTTCAATAACGTACTCATCGCTCAACAAATGGCAGCGGTGCATCGGTATCACGACGCACTGCGAACACATTCAACGTCATTGCCACCAACGAGTAATACCCAAAAACCCCGACAAGCTCTACAAGGCCAGGCTCCCCGAACGTCTGGATTGCGGTCGCATACAAATCCTCGTCAATACGACGCGTCTCGTACAACGACTTGCCCAGGCTATAGACCAATTGTTCATCCTCGCGTGCAAATTGCGGGGCTACTTGCTGCCGCAGTGCATCAATAACCGAGTCTGTGATACCCGCGGCACGGGCGATCGGCTCATGAATCTGCCACTCAGCCTGCGACTGCCACCATGCGGCGGTGAAGAGAATAGCCAATTCCGTCAAGCGCAACTCCAGCCGCGTGCCATATCGACAGAACGCTCCCAGTCGCTGGGCATGACTGGCCAGTTCGGGACTGTGAATCCAGGCCAGAAAAGGTCCATCCAGGTTGCCCCTCGGGCCGGCAAGAATGTCCTTGAGTACCGAACGCTGGGCTTCATCCATGGATGCCTCAGTCAGTTCGCTTAGCCGCGATTGAATGGCCATATCGGTATTTCCTCAGAGACTTTTCAACGTGAGTTGCAGTGCACTCTGGAGTTTCTCGGTAATCTCATCCAGGTGGTGGTCCTCGAGAATGAACGGCGGAGCCAAAAGGATGTGATCACCGCGCAAACCGTCAACTGTTCCGCCCATCGGGTAGCACATCAGGCCCTCGCCCATGGCGGCCTGCTTGAATTTAGCATGTAGCTTGAGCGCGGGGTCGAACGGCGTTTTGCTGTCGCGCTCAGCAACCAGCTCGATGCCCTGAAACAGTCCGCGACCGCGAATGTCACCCACATTCGGGTGATTTCCGAGCCGATCCAGCAATCGCGCGCGCAGCTCTTCGCCCAAGTGATTGACACGGGCCAGTAACCCACGCGACTCGATAGTTTTCTGCACGGCCAGAGCGGCGGCGCATGCCGTGGCGTGCCCAATATAGGTGTGCCCATGCTGGAAGAAGCCCGAGCCACTGGCGATGGCATCGCGGATCTTCTGGCTGACCAGTGTTGCACCGATAGGCTGATAACCTGCTCCCAGGCCTTTGGCGATGGTGATCAAATCGGCCGAAATACCCTCCTGCTGCGCAGCAAACAACGCTCCCGTCCGCCCCATGCCACACATAACCTCATCGAGGATCAACAACACCCCATGGCGGTCGCACACTTCGCGGATACGCTTGAAATAGCCGGGCACCGCAGTGACAGCCCCGAGTGTTGCACCCACCACGGGCTCGGCTACAAAGGCCATGACGTTTTCAGCGCCCAACCGCAGGATCTCCGCCTCCAGCTCTGCCGCCAGGCGAACGCCCATGGCTTCAGGGGACTCTTCAGGCCGCTGCTCACGGTAGGCATAGCAGGGACTGACATGGCTGACGTTAATCAGTAACGGCTCGAACTGCTTGCGTCGCCATTCGTTGCCGCCGGTGGCCAGCGCACCCAGGGTATTGCCGTGGTAGCTCTGTCGACGAGCAATCAGGTGCTTGCGCTGGGGCTGGCCAATCTCGATGAAGTACTGGCGGGCCAGTTTCAATGCCGCCTCAATTGCTTCGGACCCGCCCGAAACGAAGTACACCGAGTCAATCCCCTCGGGCGCACGGGCCACCAGGAAGTCCGCCAGTTCTTCCATCACCTGAGTGGTAAAGAACGAGGTGTGTGCATAGGCCAATTGGCCAATCTGCTGGCGTATGGCTTCGACTACATCGGGATCGCTGTGACCCAGGCAAGACACCGCAGCACCACCACTGGCATCCAGGTAACGACGATTATTGCTATCGATCAGATAAGGACCTTCACCCTGAACGGCTGTTGGATAGCTGTGTTTAAGGCTGCGATGAAAGACATGGCTCATGGTGCCGCTCCCGATATTTTTGCAAATAATAGATGCAATAAATTTAAATGCAATTATTATTTGCAGACACGCTCACCTTGGAAAAACTTACACAAAGAGCCATAAAACCCAGAGATCACGGGCTATAAAAGCGCTGTAACTCTCGAACTCTTCGCGCAAAATAAAATTGCAAGAAAATTAAATGCATGTATATTTTGCGAAAGAGCAAGTGTTTCGTGCGCCCCCTCTCTCAGGTGGCTAGCCGGGCCAACAACAACAACAAAATGGAGTGAGCTTGATGAATCACTCAAAAAATTGACTGCCGCTATCCCCACCGCTCCAGGCGTGTTCTGGAGCTTGAATCCCATGAAGAGAAAATACCCATGAAGAACTTTCTGAAGGTCTCACTGGCGGTCATGACACTGATAACCACCTCAAGCTCTTTTGCGGCAGGCAAAGAATTGCTGGTGGCAACCGACACGGCGTTCGTGCCGTTCGAGTTCAAGCAAGGCAACGAATACGTGGGTTTCGATATCGATCTGTGGGCCGCAATCGCTAAAGAAATGGGTGTCACTTACCAGCTCAAACCCATGGACTTCAACGGCATCATTCCGGCCCTGCAAACCCGGAACGTCGATGTCGCACTGGCCGGGATCACCATCAAGGAAGAGCGCAAACAAGCCATCGACTTTTCAGACGGCTACTACAACAGCGGTTTCCTGCTGATGGTCAAAAGCGACAACGACACGATCAAGGGTGAAGCGGACATCGCCGGCAAAACTCTGGCCGTGAAAAGCGGGACCTCTGCGGCTGACTATGCCAAGGCCAACCTCAAGGCGAGCGACCTGCGCCAATTCCCCAACATCGACAATGCCTACCTGGAGCTGCGCACCGGCCGTGTTGATGCAGCCATGCACGACACGCCAAACGTCCTGTATTACATCAAGACCGCCGGTGAAGGTCAGGTGAAAGCGGTAGGCCAGCAGATGCTCGCCCAGCAATACGGCATAGGCTTTCCAAAAGGCAGTGAGCTGCGAGAACCGGTTAACGCAGCGCTGAAGAAAATCCGTGAAAACGGCACCTACGCGCAGATCTATCGCAAGTGGTTCGGCACTGACCCGCAATAATCCCTGCCATTCATCAATAGAGAATTCAGCATGCAATTCCAATGGAGCGCCATTTGGGATGCGCTGCCGGTCCTGCTCGAAGGCGCCAGGCTGACCTTGTGGATTTCGATCCTGGGTCTGATCGGTGGCGCCATCATCGGCGTGGTTGCGGGCTTTGCTCGCGCCTACGGCGGTTTTATCAGCAGCCGTGCAGCGCTCGTTTTCATCGAACTGATTCGTGGCACGCCCATCATGGTGCAGGTCATGTTCATCTACTTTGCCTTACCCATGATGATCCCGGTGCGTATTGATCCGTTCACTGCCGCAGTGGTCACTATCATGCTCAACTCGGGGGCGTACATCGCCGAGATCACCCGCGGCGCAGTGCTGTCGATCCACCGCGGCTTCCGCGAAGCGGGACTGGCGCTGGGCTTGTCCAGGCGCGACACGTTGCGCTACGTCATTGCGCCGCTGGCATTTCGGCGCATGATCCCGGCCCTGGGCAACCAGTGGATTGTCAGTATCAAGGACACCTCGCTGTTTATCGTCATCGGTGTCGCCGAACTGACGCGTCAGGGCCAAGAGGTCATCGCTGGCAATTTCCGCGCAATGGAGATCTGGTCAGCGGTCGCCGTCATTTATCTGATCATTACCCTGGTGCTGAGCTACGTGCTGAGGCGTATGGAATCGAGGCTGAAAATCCTATGATCGAGTTCAAAGGTGTCTCCAAGCACTTCGGCAGTACTCAAGTACTGCATGACATCAACCTCAATATCGCCAGCGGCGAAGTGGTCGTGATCATCGGCCCTTCAGGTTCGGGAAAATCGACACTGCTGCGCTGCATCAACAAGCTGGAAGAGATCACCGACGGGCAATTGATGGTCGATGGACTGAAGGTTAATGACCCCAGGGTGGATGAGCGCTTGATCCGCCAGGAAGCGGGCATGGTGTTCCAGCAGTTTCACCTCTTCCCGCAGATGACAGCGTTGCAAAACGTCGCGTTCGGCCCGATGCGGGTCCGCGGTGCCAATCGCAAAGAGGCGGAGCAACTCGCCACCGAACTCCTGGCAAAAGTCGGGCTGGCCGACCGTGCCAGTCACTACCCTTCCGAGCTGTCCGGCGGCCAGCAACAGCGCGTAGCCATCGCTAGGGCGCTGGCGGTAAAACCCAAACTCATGCTGTTTGACGAGCCGACTTCCGCTTTGGACCCGGAATTGCGCCATGAGGTGCTGACCGTCATGAAGTCGTTGGCAGATGAAGGCATGACGATGGTGATCGTTACTCACGAAGTGGACTTTGCCCGCAAGGTGGCCACGCGCTTGATCTTCATCGACAAGGGCCGTATCGCTGAAGATGGCGCGCCTGCCGATCTTATCGCTAACCCGCCCAGCCCGCGCCTGCGCGAATTCCTGCAACATGTCTCGTGAGAAGAAGTCATGACCCTGCCCTCTATTCATCTTGATGGAAGCGCCTACGCGATTGGCCACGGACTGGGAGTATTCGGCCGTGATGCAGTGCTTGAGCATTTGCGACCTCTCGCGCTCTGGCAATACCTTGCTTCGCAGGCAAATACCCTGAAGGCGCAGCAAATGCGCCAACAGGTACAAACCGGGTTCCCGCGTTACTGGCAGGAGATCGAGGGGTTGGCCGACGGGTTGCAACTGCCCCTTGATGAGGTATTCATGTGGAACTGCCGGGGTGATTACGTTCATCAACAGAGTGTGGACGGCTGCACGACTGTCTTTGGCCCTACACGTGGCGGCACACTGATCGCTCACAACGAAGATGGCCTGCCCCAACTGCGCGGTCATTGCGCACTTCTGCACGCGACACCAGAGGAAGGCCTGGCTTTCACCAGTTTTATCTACCCCGGGTCTTTGCCCGGCCATACACTGGCAGTCAATGAGCGTGGGCTGGTGGCGACTGTCAACAACATCCGTCCGGCGCATATTCCGGCGGGTGTGCCCAGGCAGATTCTGGCGCGCGCTACTTTGGATGCCGCCTGTATTGATGAGGCGATCAGCGTAGTAACCCGTACTGATCGCGCTGGGGCTTTTCACCACACTTTTGGCCAAGTGGGCAGCGCCCGGTTAGTCAGTGTCGAGGCCAGCGCCGAAGGCAGTAATGTCAGTGAAGTGCAGTGGCCGGCCGGGCACTCGAACCATCTGGTGTCGTTGTCGCTAAGCCGCGTGGAACAGCGTGTTACAGCCAGTTCAGGCGCCAGACAGCGGTGTGTCGATCTGCAACTGCAACAGATATCCGGTGACCTTGATGCTAATGTTTCGCTGGACATTCTGCGCGACATCTCTGGAGGAGCGCTGCCTGTTTACCGCTGCGCGCCGAATGATCCCGATGATGAAAATACCCTGGCAACCGGCATTTTTCTGATCAGTGCCGACACTGTAGAGTGGCGTATTTATACGCAACCGAACACGGACCAGCCAAACGCCGAAGGCGTGGTTTACCGCGCATTGATTGACGCCTGCTCGGGTCGTTGAGGACAAAGCGCAGGCGCTCACTAAATAATGGATACCCTTGATGAATAACGCCCCGACAGCCCTCCCCGATACGCTGGACGGCCTCAAGCAATTGCTCGCGGCCATAGAACGGCGCGAGGTCGATATTGCGCTGGGCAGCAGTTCCAGGCGTGTGCTGATGGCGCTGATCGAATCACCGCAACGCACTGCGGTTTCCTCCATCAGCGAGCTGGCGGCGCAACTGGACGTCAACGCCTCGACACTGTCGCGGCTGGCTCAGCGCCTCGGCTATGGGGGCTTCAGCAAATTACAGGATGTGTTTCGTCGGGAGATTACCGAAGGTAAGCATTTCTACAGCGATCAGGCTTCGCGGCTGGTCATCAATAATGAAGACAAGGACATCCTCCATCAGCTGACTCGACTGGGTCGTCAGGAAAGTGCCAACATCGCCAGCATGATTGAACAGGTCGACCCCGACGTGTTTGTGCAGACGGTCGAACTGTTGGCCGGTGCTCGGCGAGTCAGAATCCACGGCATGCGACAGTTCAATTCATTGGCACTGTTCATGTCTTATGGACTTGGCATGTTGCGCCCGGATGTAGCGGTTCTCGACTCCAGTCGCCAAGGCGTGGCGGATGCCCTTGCGCAACTGGATGAGGGTGATGTGCTGGTCGTTTCCAGCTGTTTCCCCTACACGCCCAGCGTCCTCGCCACTGCCGAGGTTGCAGCCCGCCACGGGATCAAGGTCATTGCATTGACCGACTCGGCCAGTTCGCCGCTGGCCAAGGTAGCGTTACACAGCTTTTACGTCCCCAATCACAGTCTTTTTTTCAGCAACAGCATGTGCGCCTTCATGTTACTCGCACAGGGTTTACTGAGCGCTGTTGCGAGCAAGCTCGGCGAGATGTCGGTAACAGCATTGAAGTACCGAGAAACGCTGATCGACGAGCTTAACGCGTCACTGTAGAGACAACTCCCATGAGCCTGCGAGTCTTATTCATGTTGGCGGTGGCATTACTCGCTGCGGATCTGCTGATCAATTTCGTTTACTCATGACGATAAGCATCAGCGCGCTTGAGAACAATTACAGCATTCATCGATTCAATAAACGCCGATTCATGTACTGATGACAAAAATGGGGGGGGCACATTGCGACTTTGCAAACGCCCCCACCAACACCTCAAGGTAATGCGCCTGCTTTCAGACGCACACCCAGTTCCGATTCAAGTCTCAAACCAATTCGGCTAAAGATGCGGGATTGAAGCCCTTCAAATCCCCGTAATCGCCTTTTGCGACCTTGGCGACCCAATCCTTGTCGCTCAACAGCACACGCCCTACAGCGATCAGATCAAACTCCTCACGCTCCATGCGCTCGATAAGGCGCTCCAGACTGGCAGGCGCGGATCCCTCGCCAGCGAATGCGTGAGTAACATCATTATCCAGACCGACCGAACCGACGCTGATAGTTGTCGCCCCAGTCACTTTCTTCGCCCACCCTGCGCAATTCAGCCCGTTCTCACCGTCAATTTCGGGAAATTCAGGGTCCCAGAAGCGTCGCTGTGAGCAATGCAGAACATCGACACCCGCCTCGACCAACGGCAGCAGCCAGTCTTCCATCAGCGCAGGTGTCTCGGCGAGGCGCACCCCAAAGTCCTGCTGCTTCCATTGACTGACGCGCATGATGATCGGGAATTCGGGCCCGACCGCATGACGAACAGCAGAGACGATCTCTGCGGCAAAACGAGAGCGCTCTTTGATGGTCGGCCCGCCGTAGCGATCGGTGCGCTGATTGGTGCCCGCCCAGAAAAACTGATCGATCAGATAGCCATGGGCCCCGTGGATTTCAACGGTATCGAAACCTAGTCGCTTGGCATCCGCCGCCGCCTTGGCAAAGGCAGCTATTGCGTCTGCAATATCCTCTTCGCGCATAGCCACACCGCGTGGCTGGTTTGGCGAATCGAGGCCAGATGGGCTTTCCACTGGCGCATCAGGTTCCCAGCCACTGACATCACGCACGGCACCGGTGTGCCAGAGTTGCGGCCCCATGCGGCCTCCAGCATTGTGAACGGAATCGATCACATTCTTCCATCCGGCCAACGCTGGCTCACCATGGAAAAAAGGAATGCCGGGCCCGTTACGTGAAGCGGGACGATCGACGACTGTTCCTTCTGACAAGATCAATCCGACTTGCCCCTCGGCCCGCCGACGGTAGTAAGCCGCGCTCCCTTCGCCGGGAATGCCTTCAGGCGAAAACTGCCTGGTCATCGGTGCCATGACAATCCGGTTTTTCAGCTCAAGCGACCGGATGGAAAGAGGACGAAACAGGATGCTGGTATCAGGGTTTGACATTGTATGGACTCCATTTGCTTTCGGAAGCCATATAAGTATATTTTGTAAACCAGATGTCAATTAGGCACTTAGAGTAGCCTAGATATACACGAGGAAACTTCGATGCTGGAATTAAAGCCGCAATGTTTTTCGTCTGACTGCCCAAGCCGGGCGTTATTCGATCAAATCGCAGACAAATGGTCGATGATGATTCTGACCGTTCTTGATGATGGGCCGCATCGGTTTAACGCCATCAGGCGCCGTCTGGAGGGGGTCACTCAGAAGGCACTCACGCAGTCCCTGCGGCGCCTGGAGAGAAACGGCCTTGTGTCGCGCCAGGTCATCTCTTTCTCCCCCGTAGCAGTCCAGTATGAGATCACCCATCTGGGTCAGACACTGCAGCAGCCATTTCGCGAATTGCATAAATGGACGCTCGATAAACTACCCGAGGTTGAAGCGGCCCGGATGAAGTTTGACCAGGCGGGAGAGTTAATAAGTAATGGCTGATTCAGGTGGCCGGTTGAATCATTGCAGCGACTTTAAGTTGGCATACATGGCTATGTAAGATGGGCGTACCGCCGGTAGCGCTGTCGCCCTGATTCAGTGACAGGGGCGTTCGATGCGCGTGACTGCGTTCCAGGCCCGATACGGCTTTCCCGTAACTCATCCGCCACACTCAGCGATCAAATCATGGAGGGTATCTTGCCAGATAAAAAACCGATTGCAGCGGCTGGTCAACGCTTTGAAGAGTCAATTTGGCGAACTGCCCACTGGCTAAATGAACCAAGCCATTGCCTCGCCTATTCAGACGACTCATTGGAAGTGGTCACTGAATTTCAGACCGATTTCTGGCGTGTAACTCACTACGGATTCATACGAGACAGTGGGCATTTTCTAGGGTTTAAAACCACGGGTGGCTTCACTGCTCAAGTCAGGGTCACGGCCGATTTCCGTGAGCTTTATGATCAAGCCGGGATTATGGTCAGGCTTGATGAGCAGACATGGGTCAAGGCGGGAATTGAGTTCAACGATGGAAATCCAATGATCAGCAGCGTGCTCACCGAAGGCAGATCAGACTGGGCGCCTGGTTGCTTTACGGGAGATCCCGGCGACTTCTGGCTTCGTGTGACCGTTTCCGAGGGTGTGCTGCGCTTGCAGTATTCAACAGACGGAGTGAGCTGGCCATTGCTCAGACTTGCCCCATTTCCAGACGCCGAAAGTTATCAGGTTGGTCCTATTTGCTGCACACCGCAGCGCCAAGGTTTGAAGGTAAGATTTTCTGAATGGTCTTTGACGCCTCCCTTGGGGCGAGACTTACATGATTTGAGCTAACTCGACTTATTCGAGCGCAGTCTTGACCTGGCACGCCGGTTTACTAACCGGGTTCCGGATTTTTAGACGTGCAGGCGTGTAGAACCGGCCTGCCTTTGGTCAGTCATCGCGAGCAAACCGACAGTGTCAGGGTCCAAGACTTCACCCATCCTGTTCAGGAGATGCCAATGAAAAACCTCATGACTCCACTGGCGTTACTGCTTGGCATGGCAGGCAGTCAAGTGATGGCCGACACCGCCTCCAATCCCTTGGACAGCGAGCGCTGGCAGTCACGGCCATTGATCGTAGTTGCCCCCGACGCGAGCGACGCAACCTGGCTTGAATTTCAGCAGGACCTGATGAAGCCCGCCAACCGCGAGGCCTTTGTCGAACGCGAAATGGTGCTGTATTCCGTGGTCAATGGCGTCGGCAAGCGCAATGATCAGGCCATGGACCCAAAAGCTACCTCGGCGCTACTGAGTACTCTGGGTGTAAAGCCAGATGGCCCGACCCGTTTGCTCTTGGTGGGCAAGGACGGCGGCACAAAGGTGGACCAGTATGCGCCGCTGGACATCAGTGTGATTTTCGCGACGATCGACAAAATGCCGATGCGCCAGAATCGCTAGCCCCACGCTCAAAGCCTGCCGCCGCTCATGGAAGTTAAAGCTGCAGTCAGCCCCCTGAATACCTCCGGCCTATCAGTCACCGGCGATCACTTCACCGGACTGCCTGTCGCCCTGTGCAAAGCCATGGGCTCGCGCTCGGGATGCAATCGCCAGACTTAGCAGCAAAAGTACCAATAGAACCCAAGGGAAAGAACTCACGCCCCATTGCCCAAGCAGCACGCCACCCAGTAGCCCACCGCCCGCAATTGCGCTGTTCCAGACAACGACGTTCATCGAAAGCGCGACGTCAGCGCCCTCACCTGCCGAGTCCGCAAGCGCAGTTTGTAAAAGCGTAGCCGCGCCACCAAAGGTCAGGCCCCAGATAAATACGCCGACGTAAATAGCCGAGGCAGTGCTTGAAAACAAACCGAGGAACACCGAAACCGCTGCGAAAGTTGCCAGACTGGCCAGCACAGTCTTTCGCAGATGACGATCAACCAACCGTCCCGTGACCCAAATGCCCGCCAGCGCGGCGACACCAAAGGTGAGCAACACCAGATCCACGTCACTTGCGAGCCCGGCCTCGGCGACAAAGGGCGCGACGTAGGTATAAAGGATGTTATGAGCCAGCATCCAGGTGAACACGACGCCCAATACAGAGCGCACACCCGGCGTAAAGAACACCTGACGGAGCGCCATGCGCTGTGACGAAGACTGGCCGGGATAGTCCGGCACTTTGAGCAGCACCCAGACGATCAGCACCAGGGTCATCGCGGACATCAAACCAAATGCCATGCGCCAGCCCATGAAGCTACCCAGCCAGGTACCCAAAGGCACGCCGAGCGACAACGCGATGGGCGTTCCCACCATGGCAACTGCCAGCGCGCGGCCCTGCAATTGAGGCACAACCATCCGTCTCGCATAGCCTGCGATCAGGCTCCAGGCCAGACCCGCCGAAACGCCTGCGAAAAATCTCGCGACTAATGTCAGCCAGTAATTTGAAGACAACGCAGTGATGGAGTTGAAAATCAGAAAGCCGACAATTGTAAGCAGCAAAACTGTTCTGCGACGCCAGCTTTGTGTGGCAATGGTCAGCGGTATGGCTGCCAGCAGTGAGCCCAACGCGTAAACCGTCACCATCTGTCCGGCAAACGATGCCGATACTCCCAGGCCACTGCCGATCTCGGGCAGCAGACCTGCAGGTAACGTCTCAGTCACGATGCATATGAACCCCGTCATCGCCAATGCGAGCAACGCCCCAAGCGGAAGCCTTTCGGCCTGTCTCTCGTCTGTAGCCATTCGAGTCTCCCGACTAATATACTGATCGGTATAAATATAGGGAGAAGCAACGAGGTGGTCAACGACTTATGTATCGATTAGTATTTAAGTGACTTTGATCACTTACGCTTGGAGGACTGTGGACATGGCACAGATGGGACGTCCGCGCACGTTTGACCGTGACGTGGCAATCACTCAAGCACTGCATGTATTTTGGGAGCATGGCTACGATGCGACATCTCTCAGTCAGCTAAAGGCTCACATCGGCGGAGGCATTACCGCACCCAGCTTCTACGCCGCCTTTGGCTCGAAACAGGCACTGTTCACTGAGGTAATGGAACGCTATCTCGCCACCCACGGCAGGGTTACCGACAGCCTTTTCGATGCGACCCTGCCGCCCAGGGAAGCCATTGAACTCACCCTTCGCCGCTCGGCGAAAATGCAGTGCGAGGCCGATCATCCCAAGGGATGTCTGGTGTCGTTAGGCCTGATGAGCGCTTGCACGGACGAGAGCAAGGCTATCTCCGAGCCACTCGCACGGGCGAGAAACCTGAATCGTGCAGGTATAGTCGCCTGTATCGAACGCGCCATTAGCACAGGCGAATTGCCTGCGACGGTGATGCCGGAGACTCTTGCAGCCGTGTTCGACAGCTTCATGCTGGGCCTGTCGACGCTGGCGCGCGACGGCGTTCCACATGCCACGCTGGATGCCGCAGTGAGTCAGGTGATGGGGCTGTGGGATGGCTTGCGTATTGTTGCGCTGGAATGATGGTGAACAGATTGAAGCGCCGCAGCCAAGAAGGATGTTGTTTATGCGTCATTGGAATTATAGATATCTTGCGTTAGCGCTATTCCTGCCGGGATTCGTTTTCTCCATCTACAAAACATTTCAGGCAGAAGTTGTTCCTATCAAAGAGTATCAACGTGCACGAGCCGAACTCGCCAACATCACCCCACCCGCGGGTGACCGGTTAGGGGATCAGAGTAGCAGCTATCAAACTTACCGGGCGTTCAGCCGCTACGACTATACAAGTGTTCAATCCAAAGAATGGGTCTCATCATTTTTTACGCACCAACTGGAGTCAGCAGGCTGGCTAACGAACCTATATGGCAAAGAAGGAAGATTTTTTTGCAAGAACGGGCTCAGGATCGACCTTAGCTACTCGGCTACACGCGAGACTCGATACTCCTTAGGTTTCATGCTTGGGGACCAGCCCGGCGAACGCGACAAGGGCTGCGAGGGCGCGAGATAACGTAGCCCTTGAATCTTTTTCTGTTTACTTTACCTTTCCGATGGAAACAAGGGATGTAGAATCCTGGAACATACTGAAATACGATGGATCCTTACACGCCTCCAATCATTATTCGAGCTCGGTACTGTGACGATTGAATCCTGCAAGTATCTCTTTCTTACCTCCCTTACTGAGCCAGATGAGGGAGGTCTTCAGTTGGTCGTTCGTGAAGGTCAAGAATGCAGGTCCCCTGAGGAAATTGCGAAGGCCAAAGCATTACAACTGGATCTAAGTTCGCTTTTGGAAAAGGCCATACTGATAAGGCACGGTCCAGGCTGTAGAGCCTTCACGTTACATTGGCCAGGCTACATATCATACGCAGTCGAAAATGAAAGCTACTCCCGTAACTGCACCACAGATGAAAGAACAGGGAGGCTGTTCAGACTCTATAGCAAATCAGCCTATCTGGACTATTTAGCGAAAGTGACCTTCGCAAGCGACGTTTATCCCGGGCCGTTTAAACATTGGGCTATCGTATGTCTGGACCACATCGTCAATATCGCATCGTGTGACGAACCGGTTATTACCATCCAGACTCTTTAGACTGCGGCGTGAATTTGACTCAAAGCGTGCTGACCTACTGCTCGATGGAGCCACTATGTATATAGTCCACGATTCCCGCTCAGACGAAATCCTCAGGCTTGAGCATCTCCTGGAGGGGTTCAACTATACCGTCTGGATCAACGCATACGGGCCTTTTGAGCTGAACAGAACGCTTGAGGAGCAACTGTCTCATTCCATTGGTAACGAAGTAATCATTGGTAACCATGCCAGCGTGACGGCAAGCGAAGCCCGCGGCGAAATTACAGAGCGATTGCTGCACGTGGGAGATGAAGGTTATGGCCCGATAGATCTACCTGCAAAGCAGGCAGAAATCCTGAACCTTCTTGAAACCCTATTAAAGAATGTAAACCTCGACCACGCCAACGCCGTCACTTCGTTTTGGCTCACGAAAGGCCATCCGGCGTACCCGGTATTCTGGGAGTTTTCGTTCGATATCCTTGCCGACGGTAAACGATGGATTCTAATGGGTAGCAGCAGCGACTAGCCTACGAAGGCCTGGCTTTCGGACGCCACATTGGAGGCCGCAGTGACTCAGGTGATGGGGCTTTGGGATAGCTTGCGCATCGTTGCCGAGGAATGAAGTTAAACAATGCTGAATTCCACTAAACACTTAGCGCCTGCAGGCCTGTTTCAGAAAACGTAGCTAACAGGTACAGGTGGCCGGTATTCGCGCAGCGTACGGATCTCAAGAATTGACTGTCATTTGCCCCATACCATCCCGGGTATCACCTCCCACGCCTGCTTTTCTATAAACTTCAGCTTTCGTCTGTCAGTGAGAGCGTCCATGTCTTCCAAGGTCATATCCAGAGCAGCCGAGCAAGCCGCCTCACTGGAAAGCCGTATTCGTGGCCGGTATGAACAGATGTCAGCGGTTGAGCAGAAGCTGTCCGACGTGATCCTCGCCTCGCCCGGCCACCTGGCGATGCAGACCGCGACTGAACTGGCGATCAGTGCCGGTGTTTCCAAGGCCACTACCACCCGCTTCTTCCGCTCGTTGGGCTATGACTCGTACGAGAAGGCTCGCCGAGATGCGCGCAAAGCCAGCACCGGCGGCTCGCCCTTGTATTTGCAGCATTTAGGTGAAGAGGACCACGACCCTCAGACACTGATTCAGCATCACCTGAATCAGGAAGTCACCAACCTGATCAAAACCTACGAGTCCCTCGCTCAGGCTGATCTGTTTCAGATCGCACAGGCCATCGCCAAAGCCCGTCGGGTCGTGCTGATCGGTTATCGCCACAGTCAGACCATCGCCGTCATGTTTCGCAGCAACCTCATCCAGGTACGCAGCGACATCCTGTTGCTTCCTGCACCCGGCGATTCTCTGGCCGAGTACCTCGCAGGGCTGGACGAGCGCGACGTCGCCATCTGCATTGGCTTGCGTCGTCGCGTGCCGCAGCTTGAGAGCGGCATGGCAGCGATGAAAGCGCTTGGCGTAAAAATTCTCTACATCTCAGATGTCCTGGCCGGTAAGCCTGCGAAGCTGGCGAAGTGGGTCATACGCTGCCACACCGAGGGCACCCTGATGTTCGACAGCAACTCGAGCATTGCGGGCATCACCAACCTCCTCTGCTCGCTGGTCGGCAGGGAGCTGTCCAGCGAAAAATCGACGCATCTGGCCAACGCCGAGGTTCTGCATCAGGAACTGGGCGAGCTGGAATAGATCCCGATACGACCGATACAGCACCATAACAGGACGGCCGCGCACCAGCGCGGGGCGGGCCACCCTACTGCCATAGCTCATGACCATACGAGCGAGAAACAATGGTTCCATGATTTTAATTCTTGAAACCTATGTTTCTTAAGGCTTGCTGATCTTCTTTCAAGTCCGCAAGCAACGCTGGCACAGAAACTGCGATACCCCTTTGGTCTTCATACCGAACCAAAGGGCGCCATCATGAAAAAAATGTTCCCAGGTATACTGTTTGTTCTGGCTGCAATGACCTTCGGCGCCACGCTGTACGCGACAGTGGCTTCTGCGGATACACTCGATGAAATCAAATCTCGAGGCACGCTGACCGTAGCGATCGACCCAACCTTCGCCCCCTATGAATACACCGATGACAGCGGCTCGATCATCGGCTACACCCCGGCGATCATGGCTGAGGTGGCGAAGACCCTGGGCGTAAAAGTCGAATACCAGAAGATGGCCTTCAGCGGCATTATCCCCGCGCTGATTTCAGGGTCAGTGGACGCCGAAGGCTCCTCCCTGAACGTCACCGCCGAGCGCGCGAGCAAAGTGCTGTTCGTGGCGCCGTTCGGTAAAAGCGTCAACGCAGTCATGACCCGTGCCGATGACAAGCGTCTGGACCCCGCCAGCCTGAAAATCGAAAGCCTCTCAGGCTTGAGCGCAGCGGTTAAAACCACCTCCGCGCCGGAACAACTGGTCAAACAATTCAACCTCGAACTCAAAGCCAAGGGGCTGGCACCGATCAAGATCGTCGGCGTCGACAGCGTCGATCAGACCCTGTCAGCGTTGATGACCAAGCGGGCCGACTTCATCCTCGACGACATCACCGTACTGGGGAGCCTGCGCAAGCAGCATCCTCAAAACCTGCGCCAGGTCGGCGAACTGGGCGACAGCCAGTGGATCAGCTGGGCCACACGCAAAGATGACGTTCGCCTGAACAAAGTCATCAGCGATCAGATCATCGCCATGAAGAACTCCGGCGAATTGCAGAAGCTGCAACAGCAGTATCTCGGGGTGACCTTCGACCTGCCTTCCAGTGACTTCATTCCTGCCAAATGAGAACCCACATGTCTTCCCCTGTCACCCAAGTCCATGTACCGGCCGGGCACGGCCGCACGTTCGAAGTCCGCAGCGGCCAATTCATCACGGTGATCGACCGTGACGGCCAGCAAGCCGCCGACTTCGTCGCCATCGTCAACGGTCAGCCCGAGCAATATCTTTCGCCCACCCACACCCGTCGACGTTTGAACTCGCTGTTTTTTGCCATCGGCGACAGCCTCTACTCAAACGCCGATGAGCCTTTATTGCAGGTACTACATGACACCGTCGGTGTGCACGACGCCAACGTTCCAGCCTGTGACTGCACGCGCTTCAGCGTTGACTTCGGGGTCGACGGCCATCGCAATTGCCTGGACAACATGCACGAAGGACTGAGCCATTACGGAGTGCTGCCGGTAAACGTGCCCGAGCCTTTCAACCTGTTCCAGAACGGCCCGGTAACCGCCGACTGCCGGATGCAGGTCACCGATCCGACCAGCAAGGCAGGAGACAGAATCGTCTTTCGTGCTTTGAAAGACCTGGTCTGCGCGGTGTCCTCCTGTCCGCAGGACATCATTCCGGGTAACGGGCTGCTCGTTACTCCAATCGACATCGTCATTTCCGATGACGAACCGTCGCACGCCTGAGGCCCCTCCCATGCTGATCATGAAAGACGCCATCGAAACCCGAGCGCCACTGCCACCACAGTCCGTCAGGGTGCCCGCCGCCAGCGCCGGATCAATCCTCGTCAAGCGCGGCCAGTTGCTGCGTGTTACAGCCCTGCAAGACGGCGCCGTGGCAAGCCTGTTCGGCTTTAGCGAACTGGAGCCCAGCGTCCATTTGTCGGTGCATCACACCCGGGTGTTCAGCAACTCGTACGTGCTGGGTGCGGGCATGCGCATGGTCAATAATCGTCGACGTCCGGTCATGGTGTTGGGCAAGGACAGCGTCGGCAAACATGACCTGCTGATGCCGGCCTCCACGACCGCCTTCCTGGCAGCCAACGGCTATCCAGACCAGACCGGCTGCGTGGAATCGCTCAGGGCAGAGCTGCAACGTCTCAGCCGTCAGCAACCCAAACTGCCGGACCCGATCAACCTGTTCATGAGCGTGCAGCTGGATCAGCGAGGAACGCTGAAGCCGTTACCGAATACGGTCAAAGCCGGTGACTCGGTGACCTGTCGCGTGGTGCTGGACACGCTGTTCGTGGTGTCCACCTGCTGCACGGGGATCGCGGGCAATGATCAACCCGGCGCGGTCGAATTGTCAGTGGCTGAAGACCTCAGTGAGTTTCCGGTTTAATCCATGAGTTCATACGCGCAACTGCTCAATGCCCTGCCTGATCTTACGAACGGGCTGGTGGTCACGCTTGAACTGACGGTGCTTGCCGCCGTTACCAGCTTCGGCATGGGCCATGTCATCTGGTGGCTACGCGGACGATCGACGCCAATGTGGCGCGGCCTTGGGCATTTGTACGTCAGCCTGATGCGTGGGGTCCCGTCGATTGTCCAGTTGTTCATAGTGTTCTTCTCTCTGCCCCTTATCGGGTTGGGTGGCAAACCCTTGCTGGCTGCGGTACTCGCCATAGGCCTGAACAGTGCCGCGTATGTCGCGGAAATCCTGCGCGCCAACTACCGGAACCTGCCCGGCGGCCAGACCGAGGCGTCTTCGGCGCTCGGGCTGTCAGCCTTTGAAACGTGGTGGTATGTCTCGGCACCGCAAGCCTTGCGCGCCAGCCTGCCCGCGTTGGTCAATGAATTCACCCTGGTGGTCAAGACCACGCCATTGGCGTCGGTGGTGGCAGTGACCGAACTGACCTACGCCGGGCAACTGGTGATCGCTCGCACCTACGAAGCCACCCCGGTGCTGGCGATCGTCGTCGCCGGTTACCTGCTGATTTGCTGGCCAACACTCAAGCTCGCGCGACGCCTGGAAAGTCGCTTCAACCGCTCCAGGAGGCAATGATGGATTGGTCCGCGATTCTCGATAACGCACCTGATCTGGCAGCAGGCCTGCTGGTGACCTTGCGCCTCAGCCTGATCTCGGCGTGCACCGCCCTCACCCTTGGTGCGCTGCTGGCGTGGGCTCTTCAACGAGGTCAGCCGTGGTTGCACGCAATAGTGCGCGCCTACATCGACTTCGTGCTGGGCTTGCCGATGCTGGTGCTCATCTATCTGCTGTTTTTCATCTTGCCGGAATATGGCATCACCCTCAGTTCACCGGTAGTGGGGGTTACCGCGTTGACCCTGTATTACGGGCCGTACATGGGTGAAGTATTGCGTTCCGCATTTGGTGGCATTGCCCGGGGCCAGTATGAAGCCAGCGCCGCGCTGGGCCTGCGTCCTTGGGAAACCCTGCGTCATGTGCTGCTCAAGCAGGCACTGCCCGTGGCGCTACCGCCCTCGGTAGGTTTGTTGATAGGCCTGATCAAGGACACCGCGCTGCTCTCGGTAGTGGGCGTGGAAGAGTTCATGTACGCGGCCAAGCAAGCCATCTCCACCAGCTATGCCCCACTGGAAATTTACCTTGTCGTCGCTCTCGCCTACTGGCTGATCACCCTGTTGCTCGATACCGCTGCGGGCGCTTTTGAGCGCCGTCTCAATCGCCATCGTCTGGCCCGAACCTGAATCTGAACTGGAGTTTCCCATGCCTGTAATGCCGACTTCCTCCCTGACCATTCCCGCTGGCCACGGTAAAGCTGTACGCCTGAAAGCCGGGCAATCGGTGCGTGTGATCAATACTCACGGCACCCAAGTGGTGGACTGCTGGGCCTGGAATGCCTATGACCTTGAAGAGTTCATGTGCATGGAAGCGACCCGCGTATGGACTCAGCACCTGAATCCTGTGGTGGGTGACAGCTTCGTCACCAGTGCGCGCCACCCGATCCTGACGCTGGTTGAAGACACATCGCCGGGCGTGCATGACACCTTCATGGCAGCCTGTGACCGTCGTCGTTATGAACTGCTCGGCTGCACCCACTACCATCGCAACTGCAGCGATAACCTGTTCGAAGGAATGCTGGAACTGGGCGTGACGCCGCCGCGACGGAACCTGGCTTCGTTCAACATTTTCATGAACATCCGCGTTCAGCCAGACAACATCACCCTGGCCACATTGCCCACAGTTACCAACCCGGGTGACTACATCACGTTGCGCGCGGAGATGGATTGCTTTGTCGCGTTTTCCGCATGCCCGCAGGACATCGTGAACATTCAGGGCCAGGGCGACAACACACCCAAGGATGCTGATTTGCAGATTATTGACCAGGCATTTCCAGCCATTCAGGTGAAAGGCCCCTGGGTGCCGGACCACGTGAAGTCAGCGCAACAGTGAACAGCGCTTTGCGCCACATTTCAGAGGTAGCGTCATGAAGATTCCCCAACACGCATTCGAAAAATACCTGAACCTGGCAGACGCACGCCTGGGCGCAGTCGCCTTGTCCGTTACCGATGACTGGTTCGCCGACGTCAATCGTCTGTTTCAGCACACGCCCGCGGTATTCAAGGCCGATGTATTCGACGACAACGGCAAATGGATGGACGGCTGGGAATCCCGCCGCAAGCGCCACGAAGGCTATGACCACGCGGTGATCCGCCTCGGTGTGGCAGGCACGCTCAAGGGCGTGGACATCGACACCTCGTTCTTCACCGGCAACTTCCCACCCTCGGCATCCATCGAAGCCTGCTTTCTGGAAGGCGCCGATCCCGACGAAAATACCGTCTGGACCGAAGTGCTCGGTGCAGTGGAGCTGAGCGGTGACAGTCATCACTATCACGCCATCAACGACGATCAACCCTACAGCCACTTGCGCCTGAACATCTTTCCAGATGGCGGCGTGGCGCGGTTGCGGGTCTACGGTATCCCGCACAAGGACTGGTCAAACATCGATCCGGACGAGAACGTGGACTTGTGCGCCGCCCTCAACGGCGGTCGCGCCATCGCCTGCTCGGACGAGCATTACGGCCAGATGGGCAATATCATCAATCCCGGTCGCGCCGCCGTCATGGCCGAAGGCTGGGAAACTGCCAGACGTCGCACACCGGGTAATGACTGGGTGATCGTTGCGTTAGGTGTCCCCGGAGTCGTTGAACGCATCGTGGTCGATACGCTGCACTACAAAGGCAATTATCCGGATCGTTTGTCGATCCAGGCCGCCTGCGTAAAAGGTGGCACTGACGGCCAGATCGAAACGCAAAGCCTCTTCTGGCGCGAGCTTTTGCCGGAGCAAAAAATGGAGATGGATCGAGAGCATTTCTATGAGGCAGAACTGGCCAGCCTGGGAGCGATCACCCACGTACGATTGAACGTCTTTCCGGATGGCGGCGTTAGTCGATTGAGGCTGTTCGGCAAACCGGTGGCTGGCTCTGTTTGATGACATGAACGACAAGAAAGGGAGTGTCCGTAGCATCATGTTCCATCAGAGCTACCTCCATCGGCGAAGAGTGTGCAAAAAACGCGCTGGAGCATGAATGTCGAGATTGTGGACGGATTTGATTTGCTGACATCGGTGCCGATCAGGTTTCCACTGAGCGATGGGGAATGCCAACGTTTCAAGTCAATTTCAGTGTACTCAACCGAATCATGCCCCCCATGGCGGACGAGGCGACCAAGCCTCCACAAGCCTATCGATGAAGAGTCGGATTTTTGGGGAAAGATGCCGCTTGCTAGGGTAAATAACCCGAATAGGCTCTGCGGCCTCCGCATAGGCTGCGAGCAATTGAACGAGCTTGCCGTTTCTCAAATCTTCGTTAACCACGTAGGAAGGCAGAGTAGTGACACCGAGGCCAGCGACAGCTGACTGATGCAACGACTCAGCACTGTCCATCTGTAGCCTCCCACCATGAAAAACGGGCATAGAGCTGCCACTCACTCGGAAATTCCATGGAAGCAATCGCCCCCCGCTCACGAAATGCAGGCACTGGTGCTCGGATAAATCTTCAGGCGTTTCAGGTGGGGCATGCTGAGCAAGATACTTGGGTGAAGCGCAGGTAATCATTTGTTGATAGGCCACTGTGCGCGTCAGCAACCTAGAATCTTCCTTGGGAGGCCCGATGCGAATGGCCAAATCAAAACCCTCATCAATCAGGTCCACCAGCCTGTCGGAAAAAGCGATATCCACGCTCAATGATGGCCAATCCTTCAGGCAACGCTCCACGTGCTGGAGGACATGGAGCCTGCCCAGTGCAACTGGCAGGCTAATCCGCAGTCGTCCACTGGGTGTCGAACGACGAAAAGCAAGGGCATCTTCTACGTCGTCCAGATCCTGAAGAACCCCCACACAGCGCTCATAAAGAACCTGACCGTCATCCGTCATGCTCAAACTACGCGTGGTGCGATTGAGCAAACGTACCTGTAAACGAGTCTCGAGTCTGACTATCGACTTCCCCACCGCCGAGCGCGTGAGACCGAGGTGCTTTGCCGCTCCAGTGAAGCTTCCGGCGTTTACCGAACTTACAAAGGCGGCGATATCGTTCAGGTTATGAAGTTCCATGGAGCCTCTGCAGTCTCAAGGTTCGGGCTATTTGGCACCTACTATGGGGAACCCTATTCTCCAATGCCAAGCATAGTATCTCAATTAGCTAATCCACTGCCCAACCATCAATTGAGGTCTTATGAAAACTGAAGTACAAGCAGCCGTCCAAACCTGGGCCGACAGCCTTAGCGATCTAGTACCCGTTCTGAAGGGAATCGACACCACTACAAAAATGAGCGACATCCGCGACTCCTACGCAAAGATGCTCGCGCAAAATCCTGCGCCTGCTGGCGTCAAATTTGAATCAGTCGACATGGGTGGTGTGCCTGGCACACTGGTTACTCCAGACGAAGTCAAAACCGATGCGGTATTGATGTACATCCACGGCGGGGCTTACATTGTCGGGCGTCCAGACGGCTATCACGGGATCGGCGGCAACTACGCAAAAATGCTTGGTGCTCGTGTTTATATGCCGGACTATCGCCTCGCACCAGAGCATAAATTTCCCGCATCCATCGGTGACACATTGCGCGCCTACGAGTGGTTGCTGGAGCAGAAAATCCCGGCTAACAAAATTGCATTTTCTGGTGAGTCAGCTGGCGGTGCGATGGTTGTCAGCGTGATGGTGGCGGCGAAATCCAAAGGACTTCCATTACCTGCGGTTGGCTCCTCCATTTCTCCGTGGGCAAACCTTGAACATACCGGCGCCTCTATGAGCAATCGTGAGGGGCTGGATCCTCTGAACTCCAAGCCTGTGCTGGATATCCTTGCCAGAGCCTTCCTGGGCGACACATTGGCCAATCATCCTCTGGCCTCTCCTGTATTCGCGGACGTCACAGGTCTTCCGCCAATTTTGGTACAAATCGGAGAAAACGAGTTGATGTTGAGTGATGCGATGCGTCTCGCAACTCACCTTGCTGATAACCGCGTTCGCGTCAATCTGGAAGTATGGCCAGCGATGTTCCATGCCTGGCACTTCTACGCCACCCTGTTGCCGGAAGGTCAGCAAGCGATGGAGAGTTCCGTCCGCTTCATTGAGATTGGCTTGGCAGACGCTAGCCGCTAAACATGCAAACAGACCGCGACAGTTTTCTCGGCTGTCGCGGTTAACCCATAGAATGGATTTGTCCGGCGTTCAGGCTGATAACATCGCGATAGACGTCCCCGGGCTTCACGTTTTCTTCCCGGGAAGTTGTTTTCCGAGCAACTCCATTAGCCAGACGGAACACACCTCTGAACTTCATCAGACCAGACTTTTTTCGAAATAGACGCGTTTGAAACCATGCTCGGTGCGCCGCCCCACCTCGATATACCCAAGCCTGGGGTAAATCAGGAGGTTGTCCGTCATCTTCTCGTTGGTATAAAGATGCACGGCATTCATTCCGAGCTGTCGACTGGTTTCTTCACAAAAGCGGATCAGTGATTTGCCTACCCCGCGTCCTGTCGCGCTGGGCATCACCGCCACATTTTCCAGCAGCACATGCTGTTGCTCGGCATAAAACACCACGAAACCTTCAAACCTGGCGTTTTCATCGATTGCCACGTAAACGATCCCCGCCGCGATTTGCGCCGCAAAGTGGGCAGTCATCGGAGCAGGCTTGCGACCTATTGCAGATACATAGCGGGCGTAGGCCTGTTCAGCGCAGTGTCTTATGGCAGGCTCATCTTTTGCTTCAGCTGGGCGGATCAAAAATATACCTTCTGTAAGGAATGTGGCGTGCGATTGATACTCTGGCAGGTCATAAGCGCAGATGTCGACAGCCTGTTTTCGGGCGACCGGAGTCGGACACACCACGTAAATCGCCAGTTTTTGATAGGCTTATATGAAACCTTAAATGACTTCCCGATACGCTATGGTCAGTTCAATCCTTGAGACCAGCATGAATATCATCAGCGCCACGATGTACCAATCGAAACACACGAGCGCTCCACACCCGGTACTCACCATTGACTCCATTCCACTTGCGAACTGGATCAAAGGCGTCGTTTACGACGGTGAGGGCGACGACGAAACCAACGGACTGGTTCCTGCGCAAGGCTGGTTGATTGATGATGATGACTCGAACTACGCGTGGAGGATTCTCGAACCTGTCATGGAAGACTGTTCGACGATCGTGCCGCTGTTGATCTGTGCGGATGACATGGACCTGAGCTGCACGGTTGCGGTGGTTGAGCAAGTGATACGGAGTGACACCGTCATTTGGGAGCGTTTTGGTCGAGCCGTCGACACCATTTCCGGTGTGATCACGGCCGTACACTGGAATGAGATGAATCAGAGAGTGTCATTCCCCAGGGACCAGTTTCTGGACGCCTTGTCAGAATTCAAAAGACTGACCAAGCATGAGTGGGCCTGAGGGCGATCTGACTGAGCTGGCTGAACGAGCCGGAATCAAAGCCAGTATTAAAAGCTTCTAACGGACATACGAGTACCCAATGGACTGTGTCATTCGAAACGCAATAAATACGGACGCCCCCGCCATCAGCAGGATTATCGTGGCAGCACTGCGCAAATCCAATGCTCGGGATTATTCGCCAGATATCATCGAGCAAGTGCAGCAAAGCTTTTCACCCTCGGCGATTCTGCATTTTCTGACCTGCCGCCAGGTGTATGTCGCGAGCCTTGATGATCATGTCGTTGCAACCGCAAGTCTTGACCAGGACATCGTGCGGAGCGTGTTCGTTGACCCGGCCCATCAAGGGAAAGGTCTAGGGCATCGGCTCATGTCGACTCTGGAGACGGTAGCTACGCAGAACGGCGTTAGCCTGTTGCGCGTGCCCTCTTCGATCACCGCTGAAGGGTTTTATCTGTTGCTGGGTTTCCAGAAACTCAGGGACGAATTTCACGGCGCAGAGCGGACGATCATCATGGAAAAAGTTCTGAACAAGTCACTTCCCACCTAATCAAAAATCGTTAAAGCCGCCTTTAAGTGCCAGAATCTTCGCACTGGATCGTTTTGGAGATCACCATGCTTCGCGCGTTTGAACAATGGCTCGACCCGTTTCCACCCGATGAAGTACCGCCGCCGCCCGAGGGACTGGCGCGTTTTCTGTGGGCCTGCACGCGGGGCGCCCGCGGCTATATCCTCGCGTTTGCACTACTCAGCGCAGGTGTCTCGATTTACGAAGCGTGGCTGTTTTCATTCCTCGGGCAGGTTGTGGACATGCTGTCGACCTGGCAGGCCGGGGGCGACGCGGCCGCTCAGGAAAGCCGCGTGCTGTGGAGCATTGGCATCATCTTGGTGACCAGCATCGGGCTGGTGGCGTTGCGCACAATGGTGCAGCACCAGGTCCTGGCGATCAATTTGCCCTTGAGGCTGCGCTGGGATTTCCATCGGCTGATGTTGCGGCAGAGCCTTTCTTTCTTCTCCGATGAGTTCTCCGGACGGGTCACCACCAAGGTAATGCAAACGGCGCTGTCCGTGCGTGAGGTGCTGTTCACCCTTATCGAGATCGCACCCGGGATCGGGGTTTACTTCATTGCGATCATCGCATTGGCCGGTAACTTCGACCTGAGGCTGATGCTGCCTTTCATTGCCTGGATCGCGTTGTTCGGTCTGGCCATGCGGTACTTCGTGCCTCGTCTGGGCAAGGTCGGCCAGGAGCAGGCCAATGCCCGGTCATCCATGACCGGGCGTATCTCGGATGCCTATACCAACATCACCACGGTGAAGCTGTTCTCCCATTCCAAACGTGAGGCGCATTTCGCGCGTGCAGCAATGGAGGACTTCAAGGTTACTGGTCTGCATCAGATGCGTCTGGTCAGCCAGTTCGAGATCGTCAACCAGGCATTGGTGGTGGCGTTGATCATGGGTGCCGGTGGTTATGCCCTGTGGCTGTGGCATCAGGGTCAGGTCGGCACGGGTGCTGTGGCGGCGATTACCGCCATGGCGTTGCGCATCAATGGCATGTCGCACTGGATCATGTGGCAAATGACGTCGTTGTTCGAGAACATCGGCACCGTACAGGACGGCATGGCCACCTTGACCCGCGGCCCCAAGGTCAAGGATGCGCCGAACGCGGCGACACTGGAGACAAAGGGCGGCGCAGTCACCTTCGACAACGTGAGTTTCAATTACAACGGCGAACGTCAGGTGCTTGAAGGCCTGACCCTGAACATCCGCCCCGGTGAAAAAATCGGTCTGGTGGGTCGTTCCGGTGCTGGCAAATCCACGCTGATCAATCTGCTGCTGCGCTTCTATGACGTGGACAACGGCACGATCAGCATCGACGGACAAAACATCGCGCACGTCACCCAGGACAGCCTGCGCAGCGCCATCGGCATGGTCACGCAGGATACGTCCCTGCTGCACCGGTCCATTCGCGACAACATCGCCTATGGTCGGCCCGATGCAACCGACGAGCAGGTCCGTACCGCCGCAGCCAATGCCCAGGCCGATGGCTTCATCAGCCAGTTGAGTGACAAGCAAGGCCATTCCGGCTATGACACCCTGGTAGGCGAGCGCGGCATCAAGCTGTCGGGCGGCCAGCGTCAACGCGTGGCAATTGCCCGGGTCATGCTCAAGAACGCCCCGATCCTGCTACTCGACGAGGCCACCAGCGCGCTGGACTCGGAAGTCGAAGTGGCCATCCAGGAGAGCCTTGATGAAATGATGCAGGGCAAGACCGTGATTGCCATCGCTCATCGCCTGTCCACTATTGCTGCCATGGACAGGCTGATCGTCATGGACGACGGCCGTATCATTGAGCAAGGCACCCACGCCGAGTTGCTTGCAAAGAATGGCACCTATGCGCGGCTATGGCATCACCAGAGCGGCGGGTTTCTCGGGGAGGATCAGGGCGTAGTCGAGGCCGTGGAATAGGCCCGAAGACAGGCTGGCTGTGGCAATGACTTGCGAGCGGTGGTATCGGGTCGATAGCGGCATCGACCCATTACTGCCAATGCTCGCACAGCTTGACCAACTCATCGACCACGTACCTCACCTTGGGCCGCAGATGTGACACCTTCGGCCAGACGGCATGGACTTCCACTGGCTCCGGCTCATAGCCGCCCAACACCTCTACCAGCCTGCCCGCTTCCATATCGTCCTTGAAAAGGCAACGCGGCATCTGGCAGAGGCCAATACCCGCGACCGCTGCAAGGATCATGGCCTCACCGTCGCCTATCTGATGAGTAGAGGGTGGCGCATAGCGCACGGTTTGTTCTCCCTCCCTGACTCGCCATGACAGTGGCTGGCCCCGTCGATGGCCTACGATGCAATGATGACGATTGAGATCTTCCAGGGTGTCAGGTACGCCGAAACGCTCCAGATAATCCGGCGCAGCGCAGATAGCCCAACGTTGTCGCGCCAGCTTGCGAGCGACCAGGCCGCTTGTATCCTTGAGTTCGCCAAAACGCACCAGCAGGTCGATGCCCTCCTCGATCGGATCGACCAGGTGATCAGAAAAGGTCATGTTCAACTGCAACGCTGGATACTTTCTGGCGATTTCAAATAACAAAGGCGCCACTACCCGACGGCCAAATGCGACGGGTATATCCACTCGCAACCGGCCAGAGGGCTCCCGAGTCCCCGCTCCCAAGCCGCTCTCCGCTGCCCCGATTTCTTCAAGCGCAGTGGAGCATGCGATGAAGTACGCATCGCCATCAGCCGTCAGAGAAATTCGGCGAGTAGAGCGGTGAAACAGCTGCACTCCCAAGCGTTCTTCAAGGCGGGCAATAGACTTGCCGACAGCCGATTTGGAAATACCCAATCGCCCCGCTGCCTCGGTGAAGCTACTCGAACGCGCCGCCATGACGAAGGTGAGAACGCCTTGAAACGAATCGGGGGGGATCATGAGCACCTTCGACTGTAGATATAAATGCTACCCACTTTATAGTTTCAGGCTGTTTATCGCCAGACGCCTCTACTCTAGGATTACTGAATGTCGCGGGCTGATCACTTCAGACCGAGTTTTTATCCCAAGAGGAACACATCATGCCCGTAGTACGCGTTAGCTGGTTCGAAGGTAAAGAGCACGCTCAGAAAGCCACCGTTGCTGCCGAAATCACTGAAAGTATCGTTAAAAACACCGGCACCCCTGCCGAATACATCTACGTTATTTTCGAGGACGTAGCGCCATCGGACTGGGCGGGCTCAGGCAAGCTGTTCGGTGAAGCCCCCGCTAAATCCTGAGCCTTTTCACCGAATGCATCGGCTTGGCCAGCGATGCATCCTCCCCGGGTGTCATCTGACGCCGCCGATGGAAGAGCCCCTCGTATGCATCCATATATTTCCTGCCTGTTCTCCCTGGCAATCAAACCCGGCGACTTTCCTGAGTTCAAAGCGCTGATCGCGCAAATCGTTCCGGCGACCAGGCTTGAACCGGGGACAATGGTTTACGAATACAGCGTCAACGAAGATCAAAGCGTTGCGCATATTCTTGAGCGCTATAACGTCGAATCCGTGGTCAGCCATGTGGACACCACCTTTGCTCCATTCGGCAAACGCTTCCTCGAACTGTGCACCATCACCAGCCTGGTGGTGTATGGCACCCCTGATGCCGAGATTCGTAAACGTCTGGATCCGTTTGGTGCTGTGTACATGACACCGTTCGACGGCTTCAGCCGCTAACTCATCTGATCCGCGCAGACTCGCCGACTGAAAAACGGGCTGCGCCAACTCGCCCCCTTCACTGCACAGAGAGCACCATGTCCGCCATCGCTGACGTTATCAAGACCCGAATTTCCGCCAACAACTACGACACCGAGCGCAGACTGTCAGACCAGGAGATCGCCGATCTGATTGATCTCGCCACCCACGCGCCTTCTGCGTTCAACCTTCAAAACTGGCGATTCATCGCCGTGCGCAGCGAAGAGGCAAAAGTACGATTGCTGCCCTTGGCCTACGGCCAACAGAAAGTGATGGATTCAGCCGTGACGTTCATCGTCTGCGGCACCTTGAATCCGCACGAAACGATCTCTGCGTCTCTGAAACCGTCAATGGATGCCGGGGTCATCGACAAAGCCGTTTACGACATGTGGGTAGGTGCGGCTCAGGGAATGTACGCTGAAAACCCGAAGTTGCAGCGCGACGAAGCCATCCGATCTGGCTCGCTCGCCGCCATGACGCTGATGCTTGCCGCCAAAGGCCAGGGTCTTGATTCGACCCCGATGATCGGCTTCGACCAAGCTGCCGTTGCGCAGGCCTTCAATCTTTCAGCTGTCGAAATCCCTGTGATGCTGGTGACCGTGGGTTATCCGGGAGAAACCAACTGGCCGCAAAAGCCGCGTAAAGCGGTCAACGAGGTTCTTCAGTTCGTGTAACCAAAAAAGCTGCCAGCGCGACTGACTGAACAGTTGGGAATGCTGGCAGCTCATGTTGAGGCACTCGATCCACATTGAGCGATATAAAACTTCATCCGGCAACTGTCTGAGTCAATCAGAGCGTTCACTCAAGACCGGCGACGCTTAGGATTTCAGCGCTTGAGTTTGCGCTTGTTGCGGTACTGGTCGATTACCACCGCAATCACGATGATCAATCCCTTGATGATGTCCTGGATGTAGGCATCCACACCGACAAAGGTAAACCCGCTGGCCATTACGCCAAGGATCAGCGCACCGATGACCGTGCCGGTGATGCGCCCGACTCCACCCGCCAGACTGGTGCCGCCAATCACTGCCGCAGCAATCGCATCCAGCTCATAGGACATGCCCATGCCCGCCTGACCGGTAGCAGCGCGTGCCGAAGCCACCACACCGGCCAGCCCTGCGAGCAAACCGGCGATGCTGTAGACGATGATCAGATGGCGCTTGACGTTGATCCCCGACGTGCGCGCGGCCTGCATGTTGCCGCCAATGGCGTAGGTGTACTTGCCGTATTTGGTGTAGCGCAAAGCGATATGGAAAATCACCGCCACTACCAGAAAAATAATCACCGGCATCGCACCATGACCAATGGCAGTGTACGAATCCGAAAGCATGCTCACTGGCTGGCCTTCGGTGTAATAACGTGCCAGGCCACGGGCCGAAACCATCATCCCCAGGGTCGCAATAAACGGCGGGATACCCGTGACAGCAATGATGCTGCCATTGATTGCGCCCGCCAGTAGCCCCACTCCAAGCCCAACAGCCACCGGGATCCATACCGGTAAATCCGTCAGGCTGGGAAACACCGCTCGGGAGAAGTCGGAGGTTTGTGCCAGGCTGGCAGCAATCATCGCAGACAACGCCAGCACTGATCCCGAGGACAGGTCGATGCCCGTGGTGATAATCACCTGAGTCACGCCGATTGCCAGCAGGCCGATAATCGATACCTGCAGGATCATCAACACCAGACGCTGGGAGTTCATCAGAAAGCTTTGATCGCGCACGATCCAGCCGAATAGTTCAAATACCAGGCCAATGCCGATCAACACCAGGAAGATGCTGAGTTCGGTAGGCATACGTCGACGATTTTTGGTGGGCACTGTTGCCGATTTGTTTTCCGTTATTGCGTTCATAGCCCGTCACCTTTTTTGTTCTGCTTATTCTGCGGATCAGTGGAGCGCCGTCATTCCGGAGGCCAGTTGCATGACTTTTTCCTGGGTCGCTTCAGCCCGATCCAGCGTGCCCATCAGGTCGCCCTCATGCATCACCATCACCCGATCACTCATGCCCAACACCTCCGGCAACTCTGAAGAAATCATGATCACTGCCATGCCTTCACTGGCGAGGAAAGAGATCAGGCGATAGATCTCGGCCTTGGCGCCAACGTCGATGCCACGGGTGGGTTCGTCAAGGATGAGCAAGCGCGGGTTGGTCATCAGCCAGCGCGCCAGCAAGGCTTTCTGCTGGTTGCCACCGGACAGCGTGTCGATGCACTGTTCAAGGGAGGGGGTTTTCACCCGCAGTTTCTTGCACATGTCCTCGCACAATGCGCGCAGGGCTTTTTGCTGAATGAAACCGTGGCCGGAATAATGCGGCAGCACGGCCATCTCCATGTTTTCCAGCACCGACAGACATGGGAAAAGGCCACTCAGCTTGCGATCCTCGGTCAGCAGGGCAAAGCCTTTGTCGATCGCCATATGCGGATCGGTAATGCGCACCGCCTGGCCGTCGAGAAGTATCTCGCCACCACTGGCGGGGGTAATGCCAAAAATGGTTTCCGCCACGTTGGTCCGACCCGAGCCCATGAGTCCGGCAATGCCCATAATTTCGCCAGCGTGCAAGTCAAAGGATACGTCCTTGAACACGCCGTCCAGGCGCAGGTCTCGTACCGACAAGAGCAAATCGCCGATGGGCTTCTCGCGCACCGGAAACAACTGGCTCAGTTCACGGCCCACCATCATCGAAATAAGGCTGTCGCTGTTCATGCTGTCGGCGCGCTGCAGGCCGATGTAACGACCATCGCGAAATACCGCCACCTCATCAGCAATAGCGAACACTTCGTTCATTTTATGGGTGATGTAGATGATGCCTTTGCCCTGAGACTTGAGGTCGGCAATGATCGAAAACAGGTGGGCCACTTCCTTCTCGGTAATGGCCGAGGTGGGTTCATCCATGATCAGGATGTCGGAGTCATAAGATACGGCCTTGGCAATCTCAACCATTTGCCTTTCAGCGATGCTCAGGTTGCCCACATGCTCCTCAGGGTCAAGATTGATACGCAGGCGGGCCAGCAGTTGGGCGGTACAGCGGTGCATTTCACGGTGGTTGACCATGTGCAGGCTGTTGAGCTGTTCGCGGCCGATCCAGATATTCTCGGCGATGCTCATGTGGGGCATCAGGTTGAGTTCCTGGTGGATCATGGCGATCCCGGCCTTCTGGGCCGCCAGCGGTGTTTCAAACACTATCGGTTTGCCGCGCAGGCGAATTTCACCGGCGTCAGGCTGGTAGATGCCGGCGATGATTTTCATCAGCGTCGACTTGCCTGCACCGTTCTCGCCCATCAGCGCCAGCACCGAGCCCGGCCGTACGCGCAGTTGCACATCGTCCAGAGCGACAACGCCGGGGAAACCTTTGCTGATATTGACGATTTCCAGCAGGTAAGGCTCTTCCGGCAGCCGGGGCTGGATGGCGGGAGGCTGCGAGACAGTCGCTTGAGCGAACATAAAGCGGTACTCCATCTGCGAGGCGGCCGAAGCCGCACTGTCAGCTTATTGTTTTGTTTTTATGTCAGCGCTATTTGAAGTCTTTCACGTTATCCGGAGTGATCAACTTGAACGGGATGACGATGTTCTGTTCGATCGTCTCTTTCTTCGCCATCCGGCGAGCCGCCTCAAGAGAACCGACTCCCTGGCCTTTGGCATCCTGAAACACCGACACAGTCATCTCGCCTTTGGAGATCGCGTTCAGTCCATCAGGGGTGCCGTCCACACCCGCAATCAACACGCTACCTGGCTTGGTACCGGCCGACTTGAGTGCCATGGCTGCACCAATGGCCATTTCATCGTTATTGGCAAGCACCGCATCAAACTCACGCCCTTGGGTCAGCCAGTCGTTGACCAGCGTCATGCCCTTGTCGCGCAGCCAGACGCCACTTTGTTCCTGTTCAATCTTGATATCCGGGTATTTGGCCAGAATCTCCTTCACCCCCTTGGTGCGGTTGGTGGTGGAGTTGTTCGCCAGATCCCCCAATAGAATCACGATCTTGCCCTTGCCGCCGAGCTTGTCGGCGATGTACTGCATTTGCAGCCTGCCCGCCTCTTCGTCATTGGATGTCACAGCCGCAACCCCTTTGGGCAGGTCGGCCTGATCTGGACGGCGGTTGACATACACCAGCGGGATACCCGCCTCGATTGCCGCCTTACTGATCCGCGCCGTGGACGCCGTATCAACCGGGTTGACGATCATCGCATCGACTTTCTGGCTAATGAAATTCTCGACCTGACTCAGTTGCTTGACGACATCGGCGCGTGCGTCTTCGAATTGCAGTTGCACGCCATCGCCCTTGGGGTAAGCCTTGGCTTGCTTGTCCATATGTTCACGGACGTTGGTCAGATAGGTGTCGTCGAACTGCGACATGCTCACGCCGATCTTAAGATCGGCAGCCGTGGCAAAGCCGCTGGCGAGCAACATGGACATGGCCAGCGCGGTAAAACGGATCGGGGTCTTCATGAACGGTCTGTCTCCAGTATTTTTGTTTTTAAGACGTTGCGTTGATCAGAGCGGCTCGTGCGAAGTCAGCAGTGGAATCACCGGTTCACTTGGATGCAGCAAAGCCGGGAACCACTGTGTTCAACACGCAGCATATTGGGAAAGGAGAAGCAGGATGGCCGGGCGCGTGGCAGAACGCGGGGCTGGCAGGCAGGGCATTGACTCGCAGTACAACGCTGAAGACTTTCATCTGACGGTACCTGGTTGTTTGATCTTGTTTTTGTTGAGTCGCCCAAATCGGGTTCGGGACGTACTTTATGCAACCTGAAGAAGACTTTATTGGAAAATAATTTCTATATCAATATGTTTTAGAATTTAATTCCATTTTTTGTTTAAATTTCTCTCCCGGGCTCGGCATGCATCGAGGCAAAAACCCGATCAATAGCAGGCGCAGACTACCTGCGTGCACATTCTGACGAGATCTCCTCGATGAGATCAGCCGTAGAAGCGCGGACGTTCCGGCAAGCTGACCTTCACAATCTGCTCGCTGCCTTGCGCTTCAATACACGCATCTGCCGCCACCGCTGCCGCAAACCCGTCCCATGCAGAAGGTCCACCCACTTGCCCTGCGCGCACGCCATCGATAAAAGCCTGCAATTCCACGTCATAGGCACCAATGAATCGATCCTTCCAGTCCATCAGAATTGCATTGGAAAGCTTTGCGCCACTGCGTAATTGCACCTGGGACGGTTCAGGCAGTTTGGCGATACCGGTCTCCCCCACCACTTCGCACTGAATGTCGTAGCCATACTGGCAGTTGACGAACACCTCTACATCAATACGCGTGCCCCTGGCGGTTTCCAGCAGCACGATCTGCGGGTCACGCAGGTGCGCCAGGGCTTTATTGGATTTGCGCGGGAATACCACTTGTACCGACACGTAGTCATCGTTGAGCAGCCACCGCAACACATCCAGCTCGTGGATCAGCGTGTCGGTGATCGCCATGTCGGTCCTGTAGTGCTCGCCCACTGTCGGGTTGCGGTGCGCGCAGTGCAGCATCAATGGCTCGCCGATCTGGCCGCTGTCGATCACTGCTTTCAACGCGCGATAACCTTCGTCGTACGGGCGCATGAAACCGACTTGTACCAAACGCTTGCCGTAAGCCACTTCAGCATCAACGATAGTGCGGCAGCCAGCAGCGGTGACCGCCAGAGGTTTTTCGCAGAATACCGGTTTGCCAACGGCGATGGCGGCGAGTACGAACTCTTCGTGACTCGGACCCCATGACGTCACCAGCACGGCATCGACCTGTGGCGAATTGATCAGCGCATGTCCGTCGGGGTACACCTCGGCGTCCAGCTTGAGGTCGGCAATCACCCTGGCTGCCTGGTCGAGGTCTATGTCGGTAACCGCCACTACATGGCTGTTGAGCAGGGTCTGGCTGCAACGACGAATATGGTCACGGCCAATGGCGCCGGTCCCGATCACTCCTAGCTTCAATGACATACGCACACTCCCGTAAAACAAAAAAAAGTTACCTGATTTGGAATTCATTTCTGTAGAAGCTCACGAGCACCGCGCGGCAGCGATAGCGTCCTGTTTGATACACCCGCTATCGTTTGCTGCGCGACACCGCAGAGACTTCTGTCGTTAATACTGCCGCGCCTTCGCCAGCTGTTCATTGACCTTCTTCGCTGCAGCATTCGTGCGCTCGCTGGTGGACACCTGAGCCACACCGACCCGCCACCACGACAGGTAGCCATGGATCATGGTCTTGGGCAGCACCTTGATATCAATCAGGGTCGAGATGGTTTGCGTACGCGCATCGGCCAGAGCGTCCTTCAGTTGCTCGACGGTGCTGACCTTGTAGGTCTTGCAGCCATAGGCCTGCGCGCTCATGGCGAAATCCACCGGCACCAGACCGCCATCGAGTTTGCCGCTCTCAGGGTCGCGGTAGCGGAATTCGGTGCCAAAACTGTCCATGCCATTGCCGATCTGTAGGTTGTTGATGCACCCGAACGCCATGTTGTCGAGTAGCACAACGTTGATCTTGCGCCGTTCCTGAATCGAGGTGACGAGTTCTGAATGCAGCATCATGTAAGAGCCGTCACCGACCAGGGCGTAGACCTCTTTGGTGGGTTCGGCGAGTTTCACGCCAAGGGCGGCGTTGATCTCATAGCCCATGCACGAATAGCCATACTCGACGTGGTAAGTGTTGACGCCCTTGCTGCGCCACGCACGCTGCAGGTCACCCGGCAGGCTGCCGGCCGCAGCGACGATGATCGCGTCGTCGGCCAACACTTCATTCAACACACCAAGCACCTGGCTCTGGGTCAGGCACGAGCCAGTCAACTCGATGAACTCACGCAATACCGCACGATCAAGACGGTCATCAACCTCGGGGACGAAGTCGTCGCCCTGGTAGCGAACCTCATAAACCCGGTCCACTTCTGCCTCCAACTGCGCCTTGGCAGTACTAATCTGCTCACCCCAGCCGGAACGGTAATCGCCCAATACATCAGCCAATGCCTCCAGCCCGAGGTGCGCGTCGGACAGCACTTGCACGCCGTCCAGTTTCAACGCGTCGCAAGGATTGATATTGATATTGAGAAACTGCACCTCAGGGTGTTTGAACAGTGACTTCGACGACGTGGTGAAGTCGGTATAACGCGTGCCGATGCCGATGATCAGGTCAGCCTGCGGCGCCAGCTGGTTGGCCGCCAGACATCCCGTTTCACCGATACCGCCGAGATTCAGCGGGTGGCTGGAAAGCACTGCACTTTTGCCAGCCTGGGTTTCGGCAAACGGAATGTCGAAACGCTCTACAAACGCCTGAAGTGCAGCATTCGCACCCGAGTACTTGACCCCACCACCACAGATGATCAGCGGCTTACGTTTACCGTGGAAGGCGGCCAGGGCATCCGCTTTCATAGCTTCAGTCGGTGGTCGACGATCCAGACGATGTATGCGTTTTTGCAGGAAGTAATCCGGATAGTCCCAGGCTTCGGCCTGTACGTCCTGCGGCAGGGCCAGGGTGACAGTGCCGGTTTCCGCCGGATCGGTCAGCACACGCATGGCGTGGATTGCAGCCGTCATCAATTGCTCGGGGCGGTTGATGCGGTCCCAATATTTGCTCACGGATCGGAAAGCGTCGTTGGTGCTGATGCTCAGGTCATGAAACTGCTCGATCTGCTGCAACACCGGGTCGGGTTGTCGACTGGCATACACATCGCCGGGCAATAGCAGCAGCGGAATACGATTGGCCGTGGCAGTCGCGGCAGCGGTCAGCATATTGGCCGCGCCCGGACCTACCGACGAGGTGCATGCGTAGATCTTGCGCCGCAGGTGTTGTTTGGCAAACCCGATGGCGGCATGGGCCATGCCCTGCTCATTGCGCCCCTGATGCACCACCAGATCGCCGCTGTCCTGCTCAAGGGCCTGACCAAGGCCTAGCACGTTGCCGTGGCCGAAAATCGTGAAGACTCCGGCGACAAACTTGCTCTGCACACCATCGACTTCGATGTATTGGTTATCCAGAAACTTCACCAGGGCCTGAGCCATGGTCAGTCGCGTTGTAGTCATGTCGCGCGCCCTATCGATTTTTCTGGAGGGCGAAGCAGGCAACCGATGCCTGCTGAATGTCCACCGGGGAACGCTTGAGAGCGCCCCTTCGGTCAAGGGCAATATGTAGAGGCGTTTGCATTATTGTTGTGCTCCACTAGTTGTTGGTTGTGCTCAACCGGGAATGGTCATTTGGCCGTCGGCATGCTGAACTCGGGGCCCTTGGCAATACTGTCGGGCCAGCGTTGCATCACGCTTTTGTAACGGCTGTAGAAGCGAATGCCCTCTTCCCCATAGGCATGATGATCACCAAACAACGAGCGTTTCCAGCCGCCGAAGGAATGCCAGGCCATGGGCACCGGGATCGGCACGTTGATGCCGACCATGCCCACCTTGATGCTGCGGGCGAAGGCTCGGGCAATGCCGCCATCGCTGGTGAAGCAAGACACGCCATTCCCGAATTCATGGGCGTTGATCAAGGCCACAGCGCTGGCGAAATCCGCCACACGCACAATGCCCAGCACCGGTCCGAAGATTTCTTGTTGATAGATGCTCATTTCCGGGGTGACGTTATCGAACAGCGTCGCCCCGACGAAGAACCCGCCCTCCGCACCCGGTACCTTGAAGCCACGCCCGTCGACAAGCAGTCTGGCGCCTTGTGCCACGCCCTGTTCTATAAAACCCTCGACTCTGGCCTTGTGCTCCCCGGTGACCAACGGCCCCATATCGCTGTCGTTGTTCATGCCGTTGCCGACCTTCAGCCGGTCGATGCGCGGCAGCAATTTGTCGATCAACTTGTCACCGACGTCGCCAACCGCAACGGCAATCGAGATCGCCATGCAGCGCTCACCAGCCGAGCCGTAGGCTGCGCCAATCAACGCGTCTGCTGCCTGATCGAGATCAGCGTCGGGCATCACGATCATATGATTCTTAGCACCGCCCAAGGCCTGCACGCGCTTGCCGCGTTGCGTCGCCTGCTGGTAGATGTACTCGGCAATCGGCGTAGAGCCAACAAAGGAAATCGCCTCGACGTCCGGATGCTGCAGCAAACCGTCGACCGCGCTTTTATCGCCTTGCACCACGTTGAATACGCCCTCGGGAAGACCGGCTTCGGTCAGCAGGCGCGCCATCAGCAAACTGGCGGATGGATCACGCTCGGACGGTTTGAGGATGAAACAGTTACCGGTGGCCAGGGCCATCGGGATCATCCACAACGGCACCATGACCGGGAAGTTGAACGGCGTGATGCCGGCGCATACACCCAGTGGCTGACGCACGCTCCAGTTATCAATGCCCCCGCCGATGTTGTCGCTGAAACGTGTGGTCAGCAGGTTGGGCGCACCGCAGGCATACTCGACAATCTCGATGCCGCGAGTCACTTCACCCTTGGCGTCGGAAAAAACTTTGCCGTGTTCGCGGCAGATAATCTCGGCCAACTCGTCATGGTGCTGCTCAAGCAGTTCCTTGAACTTGAAAAGCACCCGCGAACGACGCAGGGATGATTGCTCCGACCATTCCGGAAACGCCTTGAGGGCCGAAGCGACGGCAGCATCGACGGTCTTCTGACTGGCCAGGCCTACACGCGCCTGTACTTCGCCCGTGGCCGGGTTGAATACCTTGCTAAAACGCTCGCTTTCGCGGTCCTGCACCTGTCCGTTGATGTAGTGGCCAATTATCGGGGTGCTACTCATTGTTCTTGTTCTCCGTCGAAAAGGTTAAAGGTCGAGCAGCCAGCTATGCTGTGGGTCATTATGGAAATGCCAGGCGCGTTTGGGACCGGCCATCACATTCAGGTAATAAGACTCGTAGCCATACGGCACGCTCACCGGGTGATAACCCTTTGGCACCACCACCAGATCGCTGTTTTCCACGGCCATGGCCTCGTCGAGACTGCGGTCATCGGTGTAAACGCGCTGGAACACAAAGCCTTGTGGCGGATTGATCTGGTGGTAGTAGGTTTCTTCAAGAAAGCTCTGATGAGGCAGGTCATCAGTGTCGTGTTTGTGTGGTGGGTAACTCGACGAATGTCCGGACGGCGTGCGCACCTCTACGACCAGTAATGAATGTGCTGGCTCGCTGTCCGGCAGGATGTCGCACACATAGCGAGTGTTGGCACCTTTACCGCGCACGCTGCGCTTGCAGGCTTCGGGGCGAATCAGACGCGGCTCATAGCCCTGCGCACCCGGTGCAGCGCAAACGGCGATCTGCACGTCGCTCAAAGCAGTCACCTGAGCGTTGGTGCCCGGCGGAAGGTAAGCGGCAAACGGTGACTTGTCGTCAAAGACCGATTGGCGATCCCCCAGATTTTGCCAGTTGAAGGCTTCACCCTCGATGTTTACGCGACCGCAGAGCAGCACCAGGCAAAGCTCCTTGTCGCCAGCACTGACCGGCAGGGTCTCGCCCAGACTCAGGTGGTAAGCGGCGAAGCCTACATACTCCAGGCGACCGTCTTCCAGGGAGACCATGGTTTGTCCATGTTTATTGCTTTTGACCAAAAGACTCATTGTCCAACCCTCTCGTTGAGAAGTGCACGCAAAGTGTCATAACCCTTTTTGGCGTAGATATAGCTGGGCGCCACGGCCGGGTCCTGCTCGGCCTCCACCACTAGCCAGCCCTTGTAGTTCGCAGCGAGCAGTACGTCCAGCAACGACGCAAAGTCGATATCGCCATCGCCGGGCACCGTGAAGGTGCCGTTGACGATGCAGTCGGGAAAGCTCCACATCTGGTTACGAGCCAACTGCACCACCGGCTTGCGCACGTCTTTGAAATGGACGTGACAGACACGGTCGATGTGTTTGCGCAGCACTTCGATGGGCTCGCCGCCGCCCATGTAGCAATGGCCTGAGTCAAACAGCAGGCCCACTTCAGGACCCGTCCGGCTCATGAGCTGGTCGATGTCTTCAGGGGATTCGACGTACGCGCCCATATGGTGGTGGTAGGCAAGATGCACACCTTGCGACAAGGTGAAGCCCGCCAGTTCGGTGAGTTTGTCGGCGTAATCCTGCCAGGCCTGCTCGCTATGGAAGCGTGGTCGTTCGATGAGGCGTGTGGGTGAACCCTGGATAGAGTCGGCGACTTCGCCATAGACCAGCACTGAAGCGGCATTTTGCTTCAGCAGTTCGAGGTGACCGGCAATGGCATCGATCTCTTCGGCTACTGATCGCCGCGCCAGGCGGCTGGAGTACCAGCCGGAGACCAGGGCCAGACCGTAGGGCCGCAGCACATCGCCAACGCCCTTGGCGTCTTTGGGAAATTTGCCGTTGAGTTCGAAGCCTTCATAGCCGATGTCCTTGCCTTCTTCAAGGGCAGTGCTCAAAGGCGTTTCACCGCCTAAGGCCGGCAGGTCGTCGTTGCTCCAGGAGATCGGATTGATGCCAATTCGGATTGCGGGCATGGCTGCACCTTTTATTGTTTTAGAAAGCAATGAGAGCTGCTTTATTCCGCCTCAGGCTCGCGCGCTGCGCCAGGCATTGACCAACTGCTCGAACGTGGCCTGCACCTGCTGGATCAGGGTTTCATCATCAATGTCACCCGCCATCCACGCCCGGCTCGGCTCTTGAAAAATCGTGCGGCCCACAGCAAAACCACGGCAGGTTGTGCTCTGACTGGCTTGCCTGAAGCCATCGGCAAGGGATTCGATCGACGCATTAAGGCCCAGCAGTACAACGCCGCGGCAATACGCATCACGCTCCTGAATCAGTTCGTCGAGCTTTCTCCAGTCCTGGGCTGACTGTGCCTCAATCTTCCACCAGGCCGGGTAGATGCCCAGATTGTAAAGGCGCTTGACGCTGCGATAGAGCACGTCGGGATAGGTGGACGGATGATCCTTGGGCGGAATGACTTCCAGCAGCAATTCGTGACCGCTGATCAGAGAAGCCTCATACACCGCTTTGAGTTGCGCCTCCTGTTCCAGACGCAACACAGGTTCGTCATCGGGATGAAACTGCACCAGACACTTGATGATCTGCTCCTGAGGCCAGGCGATCAGGTTGCTGCCAATCGAGCGCCCGTGCTCAAAGCCCAACGGACGCGAGTTCTGAATCTCCACCGGACGGGCGATCCACCATCCACGGCCAGTGGCAGCATTGAGCGCATCCTGGCCGAAACGCTGGTCGGCAAGCAGACCCACATCAGCCTCTACACCCTGCGTGTGCAATTTTTCCTCGACCCGCTCCACCGCCTGGATAAACAGCTGCTTGATAGCGTTGATGCGCGCCGGTTCCTGGCCAGCTTTCTGCGCCAGGTCCACGAACTGCCAGCGATGGTCGAAGGCAAACACGAACAGTTGTTTCCAGGACTTGCGTGGCACTGTGACCCGGTGCAGGCGTTGCAGGATCGGGTCCTGATCGGGGCGAGTAATTGGAACCGGGCTGCTGAAAAGATAGTCCAGCTCAGCGGGCGTCGGCATGGCAGGCGCGCAGGCATGACGTGAAACGACAAGACCACCGCAGGCATTGGCCAGCTGGCAGCAACGCTCGTCGCTGGCATCGTTTAACCAGCCACTGAGGAAGCCCGACATAAAGGCATCGCCCGCGCCTAGCACATTAAGCACTTCAACCCGCACGCCAGGGTAGACTTCACCGTCCTCTAAGCGTATCGGGATCGCACCATGAATCACTGTACAGCCTTGCGGGCCGAGCTTGACCACCAGGGTCGCCGAAGTAATCTCGCGTACGGTACGCAAAGCCGTCAGCAAATCCTCACTGCCACCGGCAATCAGAAATTCTTCTTCAGTGCCAACGATCAGGTCGAAGCGCGGCAGGATCTTCTGCACATGCTGACTGACCGTCTGGTCGGCGACAAAACGGGTTTCTCCATCCGCCTTGCCCGCTAATCCCCACAGCACGGGACGATAGTCGATGTCCAGCACACGCCGGACGTTGTGCCGGGCAGCGTAGTCCAGAGCCTGGACGCTGGCCTTGTAAACGCCATCGGTAGAGAAATGCGTACCGGTAATCAGCAGTGCTTTGCTGGAAGCAACGAAGGCTTCGCTGATATCTTCAGCACGCAACGCCATGTCGGCGCAGTTTTCCCTGTAGAACACCAGGGGGAAGGTTTCGCGGTCCTTCAGGCCCAGCAGTACCAAGGCGGTGAGGCGTTCGGGATCAACTTTGATGCCACTGACGTCACAGCCTTCGCGAGCCAGGGATTCCAGGAGGAAGCGCCCCATGTGGTCGTCCCCTACCCGGCTCAACATTGCCGACTTCAAACCCAGCCTGGCTGTGCCGAATGCGATGTTGGCGGAAGAGCCGCCGAGATACTTGGCAAAGCTGGATACGTCCTCAAGTCTCGCACCGATTTGCTGTGCATAGAGATCGACGCCCAGGCGTCCGAGGCAAATCAAATCCAACTGACGCCCATTGGCAAAACGAGTCTGGCCCATGCTGGCTCCTGTTATTTTTATAAGCCTGCGTTGCACCGCCATCGCGACGGCAAACGCTCTTGGTGCAAGCAGACTAAAACGTTCAGAAGCCCCAATCAATATTTATTCCATAATTATTTTATATGGAATTTATATTCCAATGGTCCGGCGTATACTCCTGTAGCCGACGTGCATCGTTTCAGTCAGTCAGGGTCGACGTGGTGCCAAGGTATTTTTTTGCGCCTACCCTGTAGACTTGCGCCACCCATCAGCGCACCAGAATAACAAGCAGAAGGATTGCCCATGCCCCGCTCCGATCAGCCGGCCACGCCAGAGACGACTTCGGAAGACGTTCTCGCCAGCCCCCCGATCAATGCCGAACGCCTGTTGCAAATGATCACCGATGAGTACGAAAGTCTGCCGCGCCAGCTCAAACGCATCGCCAGCTACATGAGCCAGCAGAGCGACCGGATCATGGTCGACCGCATCAGCGACATTGCTGGCGAATGCGAAGTGCACCCTTCAGCCATCGTGCGCTTTTCCCAGCGCTTCGGGTTCAGTGGGTTCAGTGAAATGCAGGCGCTGTTTCGCGAGGCGTACACCCACAAAACCACGCCGGTGCAGAACTATCAGCAACGCATCCGCAGCATGATCGTCAATAAGTCGCAGAAAGCCAGTGGCGGCGACCTGGCACGAGAATGCGTCAACGCAACGCTTTCGGGTATCGAACGGCTGGGGATGGAGCTAGACGATGCGGCCTTCGACAAGGCGGTAGATCTGGTGGTCAATGCAGACAACATTTACGTCGTCGGCGTGCGGCGCTCCTTCGCTGTCGCCGACTATCTGGTCTACAACCTGCAGCACACTAATAAGCGCATTCATCTGATCTCCGGTCTGGGCGGCAGCTATCGCGAGCAAATGCGCAGCGTGCGGGCCAATGATCTGGTGATCGCCATCAGCTTCACGCCGTACGGCAAGGAAACCCAGCATTGCTTGCGCATTGCCCAGCATCATCAGGCGAAGACGCTGATTATCACTGACAGCAATCTGTCGCCACTGGCAAAGCGCGCGAGTACGGTGCTCTTGGTGAATGAAGGAAGTTCGTTCGCATTCCGGTCTTTGAGTGCGACGTTATGTTTGTGTCAGGCGCTGTTTATTGCCGTGGCGTACCGGTTGGAATTGAAGGTCGATGAGATGCATGAGCAGTCGGGTTTTGAAGACTGACCGATGCTGGCATCGAGGCTTCGGGAGGATATGAAAACCATGACACGTTTTCAGTGACTACTCGGGCCTCTTCCCGGCTAAAGCCGGTCCCACGTAGACATTGCGCCATACCAGAGCAGCCAGCACTGCCCTCATTCGCCTCATTGACATCCCGGATGTAAATTTTTATTCCATTAATTGTTGGAAGTGAATATTTATTCTATAAATACCCCTCTGAAAATAAAAATCAAAAAGGGTGTGTCATGCGCAAACTCGGAATCGGACTTATCGGCACAGGATTTATGGGCCGTGCTCATGCTTTGGCTTTTCGAAACGTCAGTGCGGTATTCGAGCTGCCTTTCACGCTTCACCTCGCTGCCCTGGCCGATGCTGATCCCGTTCGTGCGCAATCGTGCTCGACCGCCTGGGGGTTTGAACGCGCCCATGGTGACTGGCAACAATTGATCAATGATCCTGCGGTCAATCTGATCGCCATCACCACCCCCAACCACCTGCACTATCCGATGGCCATGGCCGCCATTGCCGCTGGCAAGCCGGTCTATTGCGAAAAACCGCTGGCGGTGAGTCTTGAACAGGCAACTGCCATGTACCAGGCGGCAAGGGATGCAGGCGTGGTCACCCGTGTCGGCTACAACTATCAGCACAACCCGGTCATAGGATTGGCGAGAGAGCTGATCACTAGCGGCGAGCTCGGTGAGATCATCAGTTTTCAAGGCGAATTCAGCGAAGACTTCATGGGCGACCCGACCTCGCCCTGGTCATGGCGCTGTGAGGCTGAACACGCGGGAGGTGCGCTAGCGGATCTGGGCAGCCATTTGCTGGGCATGGCGCGATATCTGCTCGGCGATGTGGAAGCGGTATGCGCCGATCTCCAGACCGTGCACCGCCAACGCCCTGCCACGGCCGGAAGCCAGGAACTGCGCTCAATCGCGGTGGACGATCTGACCCATGCGTTGCTGCGTTTCACCAACGGCGCGCGTGGCACCTTCAGCAGTAGCTGGCTCAAGCACGGCTACAAAAACCACCTGAGTTTTGAAATAAGCGGCACAAAAGGCACGCTGTCGTTCGATCAGGAGCGCTTGAACGAGCTGCGCCTGTGCCAAATGGGCCAGGCAGGTTTTCAGCGTTTACTGGCCGGACCAGACCTGCCCGGATATGCCGCGTTCAGTCCTGCGCCGGGTCATCAGTTGGGCTACAACGAGCTGAAAACGCTGGAGGTGCATGAGCTGATCATGGCCTTGGACGGCAAGGGACAACTCGGCACTGATTTCGGCCAAGCGCTGGAAGTGGAGAGACTGGCTACGGCGATTCGATTGGCTGCACGCGAGCAACGCTGGGTTAACCTCCGAGAGGTCTGATCACCAAAAAAACAGGGGCCCGTCGGGGCGGACGAAGAAGAGAATGATTTTCTGCAGGAGCGCACGAGCACCGCGAGGCCGCGATGGCGTACCGTCTGATACACCGCCATTGCGGCCTCGCGGTGCTCGTACGCGCCTACAGATCCAATGTTTGCTTCGCGACAGCGTGGTGTCACGAAACCGGCGAGGCTCGTGGCAACAAGCAGCAACCATCAGGCTTTCGGCTGGTAGCGCTCGGCGGCATTGGCCTGGCGGATATCCGACAGCAATCAGTGCATCCCAACGCTCTGCTAGATCCAGTGGCGGGACACTGGTTTACGAGTACAGCGTCAACGAAGATCAAAGCGTCCGTGGCTACAACATCTGTCGACAGCTCCGGTTCGCATCAAACAATGTCATCGACCACGCCGCCATCAACCCTTAGCGCCGCACCGGTGGTGGCTGACGCCTGAGTCGAGCACACATACACGATCATGTTCGCGACTTCTTCGACGGTAGCGGCACGCTGGATGATCGAGCTGGGACGATGCTCCGTGATAAATGCCCTGGCGACGTCATCGAGGGATTTGCCCGTACGCTCTACTTCGCTTTGCAACATGCCTGCAACGCCGTCGGACAACGTCGGTCCCGGCAGGACACTGTTGACCGTCACGCCGCTACCGGCGACGCGCTTGGCCAGACCGCGGGCCAATGCCAGTTGGGCAGTTTTGGAAACGCCGTAGTGAATCATGTCCGCCGGGATGTTGCGTGCGGACTCAGAGGACACGAACACTACCCTGCCCCAGTTTTTCGCAACCATTGCAGGCAACAATGCGCGGCTCAGACGCACACCTGACATGACATTGGTCTGCCAGTAGCTGTCCCAGACCTCGTCGTCAGTTTCAAAGAAGTCCTGAGGGCCATAGATCCCGGCATTGTTCACCAGGATGTCGATATGCCCAGCGCCTTGCACCAGCGTTTCAACACCATTTGCAGAGCTTAGGTCAGCGGCAATGCCAGTGATTTTCGCACCCGGAACTTCGCTGGATAATTTGGCCACCGCACCCTTTACAGAACCTTCACTGCGGCCATTGATCACCACTTCTGCGCCAGTCTGGGCGAGTCCTTTGGCAATCGCAAAACCTATCCCGCCGGTCGAGGCGGTGACCAGCGCACGCTTGGTATTCAACTGAATGTTCATCTTCACTCCATCATGATCGGGTGGGCATAAGCCACCCTATTGGAGCTTCCACAGCCTGTATAGAAGCAATCGACGACTGTAGAGCGTTAAGACCGCTGGATAAATGCCGATTCTGGAGATGCATTCAAAACGCAGCGTTTCAAAACAGTTGAGGATTCACTGCATCTGGGCCAAATGTCATCAGCGCAAAATCCAGAAAACTGCGCAGCTTGGGCGTCAACCGACGGTCAGGTGCGTAAAGGACATGCAGCGGACGTGAGGGGATGGGATACGTCGGCAGGAGCGGAACCAGATCGCCCGCCAGCAATGCCTTACGCACCAGTTCTACCGGCTGGAGCAATATCCCCAAACCCGCCAGCGCCGCGCACAAAAGCGGTTCACCGTGATCCGCCATCAATCGGCTGTTAATGGGGACGATCACCTTGCCTTCCGGCCCGTCGAACGTCCAATGGGTCCTTAGTTCTGTGTGCGTAAAGCCCAGACACTCGTGATCCTGAAGGTCCCATGGAGTTTTGATGGCAGGCTTATCCCGCAGATAGGACGGCGCAGCGCACAGCACCAGCTGATAAGGCGCCAGGGGACGAGCCACCAGGCCACTGTCGGAAAGCTGACCGACCCTGAACACCACGTCGAAGCCCTCATCAATAACGTCAACCGCGCGGTTTGCCAGCGTCAGCTCGACACTGATCATGGGATTGGCTTTCATGAATTCCGGCAGTTTTGGTGCAAGCGATTGCATTCCGAAACTGACCGGTGCGTTAACCCGAAGCCTTCCCGTAGGCGTTGCTTGTGTTTCGGCCGCCATGTTCTCGGCGGTTTCAACCTCTGCAAGGATGGTCTTGCAGCGCTCATAAAACTCGCGTCCGAAGTCGGTGAGGCTTTGCCGCCTGGTCGTTCTGTTCAACAACCGCACGCCCAGATGCTGTTCGAGATGATGTACGTGCTTGCCGATCAATTGCGCGGACATCTGCATCGCGTCACCGGCTGCACTGAACGAGCCCATCTCAACTGCTTTGACGAACGCCGCCATACTGCCAAGCCGATCCATTAACAATGATCCGTTTCGAATGTCGCCGCATTTTGAGTATTTATTCCAATACTGTTCAAGCCCTATTCTCGATCAACATTCCTGATAACCGCTGGCGAAGATCATCATCAACCGGACTTCCAGAGGTCGCGACAGGTGCCATGACATGTCCATCGCCATTTCCAGATTGCAGGTGCTTCCTTCTTGAAATACCCATTAAAAGCTGTCCCGCTTAACACGTTGCTCACCGAAGATTTTTACTTCCCCCACGAGATCATTGGCCAGCCCTTTCGCACATCTGACTTCGCTGATCTAAAGATAAGCAGCTTCACTACCAGCGACGCGATCAACCTGAGTTACTGGGAAGCAGGTAACGGGCAACCGTTGATTTTCATCCCCGGCTGGTCGGCCAATGGTGCGATGTACTTTCACCTGATGCACCTCTTGAGCACGCACTACCGTGTGTACGTGCTGGACGTAAGAAACCAGGGTCTTTCTGAACGGGTAGCCTTTGGTCATCGCATTCCCCGCTATGCCATGGACGTGAAGGAATTTGCCGACCACCTGGGTGTGTCGCAGGCCAACTACTGCGGCTGGTCCATGGGCGCTTCGGTGATGTGGGCCTACATTGATCTGTTCGGTACTCAAGGCATTCGTACACTGAGCATCATTGACCAGGCACCCTCGATTTATTGCCACGCTGACTGGACAGAGCAGGAGCGACTGGAGGCAGGGGCGTTCACCACGTCACCCGAGCGGATGATTGCCTCCTATGCGCAGGGCACCGCCACCAACATGCTCGTTTCTGGAAGCCGGGTTGTCGAGCGTGCGATGGCGATGGACTCACCCCACTTTCATAACGTCATCAGCCTCGTGCAAGAGGTGGTCAAAGATGACATGGCATTTACCTCACAGGTGCTTTTCGATCACGTAACCAACGACTGGCGAGATGTGATCCGGTCAAAGATCAATGTGCCGACCGCGATCTTCACCGGCGAGTACAGCGACTGGCTGGAGAGTCAGCGCTGGATGAATTCGGTCATCCAGGACTCGGTGCTTCACGTGTACACCAAGGCTGAGCAAGGCGATCATTTTCTGGCCTTCAAGAACCCGGAGAAATTTGCCGCGGACCTGCACAGCTTTTTGCAACGACACTAACTCGATGGATGACCGCGCCCTGATTTTCTGGGAGTGCGGACGATCCTGATACAGCGCTCCTTTTATCCGGCTGATGGCTTGATTTCCCCTTTTTATCAGCCGGCTTTTTGGTCAGCGTGAATCACTGCTCCCATACCGGATGGGCGAATCGTTCCACCAGAAAGTTGATCAGCGCCCTCACCTTCGCAGGCAAATGTTTACGGGTCGGGTAGACCACGTAGATACCCAATTCGACGGAGCGGTACTCGGGCAATATTTCAATCAGATCGCCTCGCCGCAGATCCTGCGCCACCATAAAACTGGGCTGCAACGAAATGCCACCCCCGGCCAAGGTAATGGCTCGGCAAGTATCCCCGTTATTGCACCTGACCACTGAGCGCGTGTTTACGCTTTCAATGCCTTGTGGTCCTTCGAAATGCCATTCATTCCCGCTGGCAAAGTTGCTGTAGGCAACCACCTCATGCTGTTCGACATCTGACAATTTGCGGATGGGTGCATGACTGGCCAGATACGCAGGCGATGCACACAAACACATCCGGGTGCTGGCCAGCTGTCTCCCCACCAACGAAGAATTTTCCATGCGTGCGATACGTACAGCTGCATCAATTCCTTCATCCACCAAATCCACTAGACGATCACTCAGGCTGATCTCCAACTCGACTTTGGGATAGGCGCTCATGAAGTCAGCCCAAATCGGCGCCAGGTGCAGCACGCCAAAACTCACTGGGGCGTTGACGCGAAGAACGCCGCTGGCCTCAGGCGAGGTGGACGATACGGCTTCTTCTGCCTCATCCATCATTGCCAGCACCTCACGGGCCTGGTGATAGAACTGACGCCCCTCATCCGTCAATGACAGCCTGCGAGTCGTGCGGTGCAGTAACCGCGCGCCGAGCCGCTCCTCCAGCCCGCTTACGTAACGCGATATGGCCGCTTTGGACATGTCGAGTGGCTCCGCGGCTCCGACAAAACTGCCTTTATCTACAACGGTGCAGAACACCTGCATTTCCAGCGCCCGATCCATTATTGTCTCACCTAGTGGAACTATCCATCACATTTAGCCCAGTTTATCCCTATCAGGCAATCTATAAACTGAGCTCATCGAAACGCAACTCAACTCAACTCAGAAAGAGGTAATCATGAAAATCACAGTAATTGGTACCGGCAACATGGGTTCAGCCTTTGCGAAACAGCTTTCTGCCGCAGGGCACAGCGTGCGTATCACCGGCCGCGACATCAGCAAGGCCCAAGCGCTGGCTGATCAGTACGTAAATGTCAGCGCTTTCGTAGCGTCCGAAGCCTTGGGCGACAGCGATGTGATCGTGGTCGCCACCGCCTATGACGATGCTGCCGCAGCGCTGCAAAGCCTGGGTGATCTGACCGGCAAGGTGGTCATCGACATCACTAACCCGCTGAGCGCCGACTACATGTCGCTGACCGTCGGCCACGTTACCAGTGCCTCGGAAGAGATCGCCAAGGCTGTGCCGCAAGCCAATGTGGTGAAAGCGTTCAACACCCTGTTCGCTCAAGTGCTCGCCGATGGTCCGAAGTTCGCCAATGACCAGACCGGCAGCGTGTTTGTCGCCAGTGACAGTGAGCGCGCCAAGCAGACCGCTATCGCATTGGCTCGCAGCCTGGGCTGGAACACGGTGGATGCTGGCGGCCTGGTCAACGCTCGCTACCTGGAGCCCCTGGCAGGTTTCAACATCTACCTAGGTTACGGCGCAGGTCTGGGCACTTCGGTCGCTCCGGTCTGGCTGAGCAAGTAATCAACATTTAATCCATCAGGAGTCGTCACCATGAACACTTCATTCCCCCTGCTGTTTGTGTCTCATGGTGCTCCTACGTTCGCAATCGAGCCCGGCCTGGCTGGCCCAAAGCTGGCTGAGCTCGGTCGCGAGCTACCAAAACCTGACGCCATCGTGGTGCTGTCGCCGCACTGGATGACCCGTGGCGAAGTCAGTGTTACGGCGAGCACCGCACCTAAAACCATTCACGACTTTGGCGGTTTTCCGGACGCGCTGTATCAGGTGTCCTACCCGGCTCCCGGCGCACCAGAGTTAGCGAGTCATATTGTTGATCTGCTGCAGACAGCGGGCTGGAAATCCCGGCTGGATCCAGCTCGCGGCCTTGATCACGGGGCATGGGTACCGCTTCTGTACCTGGCACCGGAAGCAGACATACCGGTGGTTCAGGTCTCCATGCCGGCAACGCTTGATACGCGCAGCGCATGGCAACTTGGCGTGGCACTCAAGCCTCTGCGTGAGATGAATGTCTTGATCGTGGCGTCAGGAAGCCTCACCCATAACCTATACGAATTCCGTGGCGCAACAGCCCACGGTGCGGACTACGTCAAGCAGTTCGCAGCCTGGACCGCCAGGACCCTGCAGGCGGGAACCATAGATCAGTTGTTGGACTACAAGCAGTACGCGCCTTCAGCCGAACGCGCCCATCCAACCGATGAGCATTTTTTACCGTTGTTCATTGCGCTGGGCGCAGCCGGTAACAGCTATCAGACGATGGTTCTGGATGGCGGAATCACCCACGGCGTACTGGCCATGGACAGCTACCTGTTTACCTCGATCGATAACGAAGGGTTCGATTCAGTTCAACCCGTTGAAGGTGTGAAATAACGTCATGCAAAACACCACTTTTTCTGAACCGGCACGCGAATCCGAATCAGGTATTTTCTTCCGTAAAGCCTGCAATACCGCCAGCCCTAAAGCACGATTGTTGTTGCTGCACGGCGTAGGATCAAACGAAGCCAATCTGGCCAGTCTGGCTGCGTCCCTGCCAGAAGACATCGAAATCCTGTTGCTCCGCGGCCCGTTGCAGGTCAGCCCTCAAGGCTTCGCCTGGTATCAGGTCAATTTCACCAGCAATGGACCTTCGTTCAATCAGGAACAGGCGGAGTCCAGTCGCCAACTATTAATCCGGTTTATCGAGGCGCTTCCTCCGCTTCCCACTGTGATTGCAGGCTTCAGCCAAGGCGGCATCATGAGCTCCAGCGTTGGCGTTACACAGCCTGAACTGGTGGCAGGCTTTGCGCTGCTTAGCGGGCGAATGCTGCGGGAAATCGAACCGCGAATTGCGACACAGGAGCAACTGAAAAACGTCTCAGCGTTTATTGCTCATGGTCATCACGACAACGTGCTGCCGATCGACTGGGCACATGAAGCTGACGCCTGGCTGAGCCGGATCGGTGTGGAGCACCAGACTCATTTTTATTACATGGCCCACGAAATCGTTCCGGAAGAACTGGCTGACTTCTCTCAGTGGCTGGATCAGACACTTTCACTTTCCAACTGATACGTCTAATAAACCAAAGGAAGCTCCATCATGATTGATTCACGCACCGCTCCATACGCCGCACTGATTATGCGCCTCGCGCTGGGCATCATGTTCATCGCCCATGGCCTGACCAAAGTGTTGGTCTTCACCCCGGCAGGAACCGCTGGCTTTTTCGAGTCCATTGGCTTTCCAGGTTTTCTGGCCTATCCGGTCATGGCGTTCGAAGTCATCGGCGGCCTGATGCTGGTTCTGGGCGTGTATGCCCGCTGGATTGCCGCAATCGCTGTGGTTCAACTGTTCGTTGCAGCGACTGTGCATTTCGGCAACGGCTGGAGCTTTACCAATGCTAACGGCGGTTGGGAGTACCCAATCTATTTGTCCGTAACCGCGCTGGTTGTCGCTTTGTTGGGTGACGGCGCGTTGGCGGTGAAGGCTTCCAAAGCGTAACGACCCGAACTTATTGATGCTCAAGCCCAAGGTCATCGATCAACGGGGTTGAGCATTGATAGTGATCAAGCAGGCACCCTCCGCGCCGATATTCGCATGAACATTCAGAGCGCCCTATTACAAACAAAGTGATGGGAGTGTCCAAGCCTCTCGGCTGTTTTTGGCTATCGCATTCAGCGCTAAGCTCTTCGGCATCAACCAGCCAGGCGTCTTTTCCTTACGCTTGAACCACTGCACTAACTAGCTGCAAACCGGCCTGACCACATGTTTTGAGTGGCAAGGATCTGGCGATTCGTTGAAACACTCATCAGACCTGAAAGCCCTCGCAGTTAAACGTTGCACCTTTATATAGAAACGACAGAGGCGCAACGCTCGCCGACTGGAAGGGCGTTTCATGGGCGCAAATATTTCAAACACGCACGCTGACCTGATATAGGCGTTGTTGATTGCCTTGGTCAATGAGCATGATCACTTGGAGAAAATCTTATGAAATCTCGTGCTGCAGTTGCATTCGAACCGGGCAAGCCGCTCCAGATCGTCGAGATCGACGTTGAGCCGCCGCGCAAGGGTGAAGTTCTGATCAAGATCACTGATACCGGTGTATGCCATACCGACGCCTTCACCCTTTCGGGTGATGATCCGGAAGGTCTGTTCCCGGTAGTGCTGGGCCATGAAGGTGCCGGGATTGTGGTTGAAGTAGGCGAAGGCGTGACCAGCGTGAAGGTTGGCGACCACGTCATTCCGCTGTATACCGCCGAATGTGGCGAATGTCTGTTCTGTAAATCCGGCAAAACCAACCTGTGCACCGCCGTACGCGCCACTCAAGGCAAAGGTGTCATGCCGGATGGCACCTCGCGCTTTTCCTACAATGGCCAGCCGCTCTATCACTACATGGGGTGCTCGACCTTCAGCGAATATACCGTTGTCGCTGAAGTCTCTGTCGCGAAGATCAATCCGGATGCCAACCCTGAGCACGTCTGCCTGCTTGGCTGTGGTGTGACTACGGGGATTGGCGCGGTCCACAACACGGCCAAAGTCCAGCCAGGCGACACAGTCGCTATCTTCGGTCTGGGGGGCATTGGTCTGGCGGCAATTCAAGGCGCCCGTCAGGCCAAGGCTGGACGCATCATTGCGATCGATACCAACCCTGCCAAATTCGAACTGGCCCGTTCGTTCGGCGCCACCGACTGTGTCAACCCGAAAGACCACGAACAGCCGATCCAGCAAGTGATTATCGAGATGACGGGCTGGGGTGTTGATCACTCCTTCGAATGTATCGGTAACGTGCATGTCATGCGTGCAGCGCTCGAATGCGCTCATCGTGGTTGGGGTCAATCGATTGTCATCGGTGTCGCCGGTGCCGGTCAGGAAATCTCGACCCGCCCCTTCCAGCTGGTCACCGGTAGGACCTGGAAAGGCTCGGCGTTTGGCGGCGTAAAAGGTCGCAGCCAACTGCCGAAGATGGTTGAAGACTCGATGAAAGGCGAGATTGAGCTGGCGCCTTTTGTCACTCACACCATGTCGCTGGATCGTATCAATGAAGCGTTTGATTTGATGCACGAAGGCAAGTCAATCCGCACCGTCATCAAATACTGATGTATTCCCCTGTTCCGGGGCACTTGCCCCGGAACTTATTCCACATCACCCATAGATCTGGAGATACAAAGTGAGCGATGTAAAACTTCACCCCTTGCTGGATAACGGCATTAAACCGGCAACTGCCGATTTCGCAGGCGGCACTCTGCAATGCCTGTGTATGACCGACAAGGTTGAGATCAAGATTGAAGCCCAAACCCTGCATAACCACGCCTGTGGCTGTAGCAAATGCTGGAAGCCAAAAGGCGCCAGGTTTGCCGTGATCGCCGTTGTGCCTCGCAACAAAGTGAGCGTCATCGCCAACGCAGCGAAACTGGCCATCGTCGATGAAAGCGCTACCATCCAGCGACACGCCTGCAAGGACTGTGGCGCACACTTGTACGGCCGGATCGAGAACCAGAACCACGCGTTCCACGGCCTGGATTTTGTGCACACCGAACTGTCCCCTCAGAGCGGCTGGGCGGCACCAGGTTTTGCCGCGTTCGTTTCATCAGTCATTGAAACAGGTACCCCGCCAACTGAAATGGACGAGATCCGCAACCGTTTCAACGAAATTGGGTTACCCACGTATGACTGCCTTTCACCGGCACTGATGGACGCCTTGGCAACACATGTAGCCAAGCAAAATGGCGTTATTCAGGCCAGCTGAAATCACTCCAGGCTGATCAACGTCGTAGTTCACAAACAGCGGCAGGTACTCACTGCCCGGGCCGTTCGTCTGTTGAATATACTGGCGAACGGCTTAAGAATGCCTCGATTGAAGTCGCCGACAGGTTCGCATTCCTTCATTGCACAATGAGACATCTGTCGCTCGCTTACCCAAGAAAGACGACATTGAAAACCTCGTCCTGAAATATGGGCTCTCGTTAAAAAGCAAACCACATGCCTTGCTGAGTCAATGCAACTCCGACTGGGTTCGACATCATCTGATCTTCACAACGACCTTTCCTTTAGCATGCCCCTTGGCTAAATACTCCAGAGCTTCCTTCGCCCGCTCGAACGCAAAGACCTTGTCGATCACCGGACGAATCCGTTCGGATTCAAGCAGTGTACCGATCTCCCCAAGCTGGGCGCCGTCGGGGCGAACGAAGAGGAATGAATAGGCAACGTCTTTGCTCTTCGCAAGCCGGATGATCCTGCGGCTCATCAACCCAAAGACAAAACCGAGGAAGACATTCAATCCTCGAGCCTGGGCGAACGCTTTATCCAGAGGGCCAACCAAAGAAACAATCTTTCCGCCAGGCTTGAGGACTTCAACGGACTTCTCGATCACGTCGCCTCTGAGCGTACCGAGCACCAGGTCACAGTCGCGCAGAACGCCCTCGAACGCTTGCTGCTTGTAGTCGATTACTTCATCTGCGCCGAGGCTGCTGACCCTTTGTACATTGGCCGTACTGGTGTTGGTCGCCACCCTGGCGCCGAGGTGTTTCGCAAGCTGGATCGCGAAACTGCCAATGCCTCCGGACCCGGCCGGGATGAACACTTTCTGGCCCGGTTGAAGATCGCCGCGCTCTTTGAGTGCTTGCCACGAGGTAAGTCCTACCATCGGAATGGACGCTGCTTGAACGAAGTCCAGATTGGCAGGCTTCAGCGCGGCAGCACTTTCCGGTAAAACCGCACACTCAGCAATGGACCCGGTACCGAGGTCGAACAGGCTGGCATATATTTCATCTCCTGCCTTGAAGCGCGTCACGCCGCTCCCTACCTGAGTCACCACGCCCGCCAGATCACTGCCCAGAATAGCGGGCAGTTGAAACTTCAGCACAGGCTTGAAAATACCGGTAGGGATCATGTTGTCGATGGGATTGATCCCGGCAGCATGCACCTCGACCAAGAGTTCATTGAACTTCAAGACTGGAAGGGACACCTCAGCAAAGCCAATTTCCGGGGATTTGCCATAGCGTTTGAAGGTCAGCGCTTTCATGGTGCTTGGATTCCGTGACGGTCTGGAATGATTTTCTGTAGGAGCGCACGAGCACCGCGAGGCCGCGATGGCGTGCTGTCTGATACACCGCCATTGCGGCCTCGCGGTGCTCGTGCGCCTACAGATCCAATGTTTGCTTCGCGACAGCGTGGCCTCACGGACACCGGCGCCACTCATCTCAATCAGGCTTTCGGCTGGTAGCGCTCGGCGGCATTGGCCTGGCGGATATCCGACAGCAATCCCTGGCGCGCGGCATCCAGTGCATCCCAACGCTCTGCTACATGCAGTGGCGGGATGGTGACGAGTTCGCGCTGATCAAAGCCGACCAGCGCCGCGTCGACCAATTCTTCAACGTCCATCACATCAGCAATGGTGTTGACGTCGATTCCCGCCCTCTCCCATATTTCCGTGCGCGTCGCCGCAGGCAGCACGGCCTGGACGTATACGCCACTTGGCGACAATTCCAGATTCAGGCCTTGAGACAAGAACAGCACGAACGCCTTGGTAGCACCGTAAACCGTCATACCAAATTCCGGCGCGAAACCCACTACCGAACCGATATTGACGATTGAGCCAGTACCCGACTGGGCAAAACGCGGGGCGACTGCGGCGGCCAACCGGGTCAGCGCGGTGATGTTCAAGGTGATCAGCTTTTCGATAGCGTCCGCCCCTTGCTGAACGAACCCGCCCGACTGAGCCATGCCAGCATTGTTGATGAGGATGCCGATTTGCGCGTCTTCGCGCAGACGGGTTTCCAGCGCGGAAAGCTCTGCTGACTGGGTCAAATCGGCCTGAAGCACCTCGACAGCGACCCCGCTTTCCTCGCGCAGGTGTGTGGCCAGGGCTTCAAGGCGTGCCTTGTCACGCGCAACCAGAATCAGATCGTGACCACGGCTGGCGAAGCGCTTGGCATAGACGGCGCCGATGCCGCTGGAGGCGCCAGTGATGAGTACAGTTGCAGGCTTTGTCATGGGGAATTCCTTCAAATAATCGGGTTTTACATGAGTTGGAACTAGCGTTTCAGCACGCAATAGTCGGGTTGACCGGTGTAACCGATGGCACGGCCGCCATGGAGCTTGGCTGGATTGAGCTGCGCCCGAGGTGCTCTGTTTTTCCAGGGTTCGAAAAGCGCTTGTCGGGCATTTTGGTCTGGCTCTGGTGTGAGAACGAAGCCAATGATTACGATCACAATCTAAAATGTCAACGGTTTGATGTCGAACGACATCAATGTATAGTGCTGAAATCATGTTGAACCAACCTGCTGGATGAGCGATGAAAGTCACCAAGCAACAGGCACAGGCAAATCGCGTACATATCGTTGAAACCGCGTCGGCCCTTTTTCGCGAGCGCGGTTATGACGGAGTTGGCATTGCCGATCTGATGGCGGCAGCAGGCTTCACTCAGGGCGGCTTCTACAAGCACTTCGGTTCGAAAGCCGATCTGATGGCGGAGGCAGCGGCCTGCGGGATCAAACAGTCTGCTGCGCTGACAGCCAGCGCGTCAGTGCAGGAGTTCGTGGAGGTTTATCTTTCCCGCGAGCATCGCGACAACCGCGCGACGGGTTGCACCATGGCCGCGTTGTGCGCAGATGCAGCCCGCAAGGAAAAAGAGGTCCGCGCCACGTTCGCTGCGGGCATCGAAACCCAGGTGGCCGCCTTGCAAGATGGCGCTGGGCAGTCGGAGGATGAAGACTCTGCCAAGGCACGCGCCCGGCGACTGGCCATAATGGCGCAAGCACTGGGCGCCATCGTCTTGTCGCGGGCATGTCCGGATGACTCGCCATTGGCTGATGAAATTCTGGCGGCGAGTCGCGAGGCTATTATCAAGTCGCTGAGGCCGGATACACCTTTGGCCGAGCACGCTTAGCCTAAACGATTCGCTCAATCGACCGGGTTGACTCGAAGCACGGGGGCCGCCAAACGTATCGCTTCACTCAACCCCCCTTGGTCCAGTTGCGTAAAAGTCCGCCGTAGCATCCAGCCTGCCAGCCAGTCTGGGGTAAAGCGCATAAACAGATTACGCATGTGCCAGCTGGAGCGTGTCCTCGGTACATACCAGTTGGCCATGCGCGGCGCCAGCGCCTGCAGGATGTCGATGTCCGGTCGCAGACGCGCCTCGTATCGGCTCAGGGCTTGAATGTCATAGCTGCGTGTCAGTTCTTCAGCCAGTAACCAGGCGCCGGTGAGGGCCATGCTCGCCCCACGCCCAGAAGCCAGGGTCAGACAATGCGCTGCGTCGCCCAGCAGCACCAGCCGGCCCCGGTGCCAGGTGGGTAGATGCACTTGCATCAAATGATCAAGATAAAACCCTTCTGGCCGGGCGGCCAATGCCGCCTGAATGTCCTGATGAGCATGTGAGAACACATCCTGCAGCCAGGCAGCACGCTTTTCGCGGGGAACCCTTGATCCCTCTCGGTCCTGCCAGACGAAAAGCGCGGCCAGCAGGTCCTTGCGCATCCCGTAGAGCTCGACAGTGTAGCCGGGTTCGGAGAACGATACATGGCGCTCGCCAACCTGAGCCGACCGACCTTGCAAGGTAAAAGCAGCCGCGCTGTAACCAAGAGATTTGAGACACTCTCCATCACTGGCAAAATAGCGCTGACGTAAAGACGAGAAGCAGCCATCGGCCGCTACGACAAAGTCAAAGTTTTCGTGTTCGTGGTTGTTGAACCACACCTCCACTCCGTCGTCCCGCTGCTCCAGCTCATGAACCTGTGTACTGAAGCGAATCGGTACTTGATCACGCAATGCTCGATGCAGGGCAATCACCAGATCATCACGGCATACCGGCAGCAGATTGGTCTGGCGCAAATGCTTACGGTGGTCGATCAGCAATACATCGCGCCCCTGACTGTCCCGAAACTGGGTACGACCCAACTCCACGCCCTTGGCCTCAAGGCCTTCGAGGATACCCATCAGCCCTGCAATCCGGTAACCGCTTCCGCCCAGACTGAGGACAAAGCCGTCGCAGCGCAAGTCGGGAGATTTCTCCACAATGGTTGGCGAGAATCCTCGTTGCTTCAGCCACCAGGCAGCGGCCAGTCCGGCAATGCCGGCGCCTTGAATCAGAATCTTTGCTGACACGTGTTATCCCTTGCGTTCGCACCTCGGCTAATGCGGTCAAGATTGCGGGCGGCGCGATGGTTGAGCGCGCGCGATCAGGGATGAAACGCGCGTGATCAGGCCTTTAATGATAAGTGTTATCATTTGTCATCGCGCATTCAGGGCTTTTGCCATGTCCATCAATCATTACGTCGCCAATCAACCACTCTCCCCCACCTTCGCCAATCTGGCCGATGAGGAACTCGACATTCGCGTGCTTGACCTTTTGCCTGCCGAGGAGTGCCGTATCCAGGCGAACAGTGAGCCATCGCTGTCCATCGCCTACTACGCACAAGGGGGTGGCTGGCGGCAATTTGCCGATACGCCATTCATGCTGCTCAGCCCTGATACCTGCTGCCTTTACCACGGAACAGTTGCGATTCAAGGTGAAGGAATGTTGGCGGCAAATACCCGGGTGCGCGGAGTCAATATCAGCTTTGCGCCTCAGGTCCTCAGTCGCATCGGGCTTGACCAACAGTTGCTCGACCAGGCGGGTCTATGGGAGAGGCGCATCTCCGCTGACGGTCAGGCACGGCTGGTGCAATTCCCTGCGCCAACCGTGCTGCGCAAAGTCGGTATGGCAATGCTTGATTGCCCGCTACAAGGGGTAGCACGGGAGATTTTCCTGCGGGGCAAGGCGTTCGAGATGCTCGGCGAAATGGTCGGCTATCTGCAAAGCGGCCATCTCCAGCCTGCCGTCGGTGCACGTGATCGCGCCCGTATCGAACAGGCACACGGATTACTGAAAGCACGCCCCGCCGAACCCTGGACGCTTGAAGCGCTGGCCGACGCTGTGACCCTGAATGTGCGCAAACTCAAGCAAGGGTTTCGTCAGGTATATGGCAAAGGTGCTTACACGCTGCTTCAGGACATGCGCATGGAGTTGGCCGCTGAGCGCCTGCAGCGAGGCGAACGAGTGGTCGATGCGGCTCTGGAAGTCGGGTACACCAATCCAAGTCACTTCGCCAAGGTGTTTCGTCGTCATCACGGGATTGCTCCCAGCGAATACCGCAATCGCTGTGAGACCCCAGTCAAATGATAATCAATATCAACAATTGACCCGATCACGCGCGCCGACACCCTGATCACGCGCGCAGGCCAACCGCTATAACCCGACCATTTGGCCATCCCCCTTCCTCAGGTTATCTCCATGCAACGCTCCTTGCTCAGCCTTGCGATACTGTTCGCCATTACGCCCCACGCTTCTGCTGACTCGGTACTGACCTTGCCTGAACTGCAAGTCACCGCCAGCAAGCGTATCCAGTCTCAAAACCAGACAGATCTGGCTCTGGCCGTAGCCACCCCGGCAGACCTGGAACAAGCCAATGTTTACCGCAGCGGGGAGCTGGAACGCGTCTTTCCCGAATTATTAGTGCGCAATACCGGCGCAGGCCTTTTCCCCAGCCTGAGCATGCGCGGCATCTCATCTTCAGACCCCTACAACGCTCCGGTCGGAATTTATGTCGATGGTGTTCCACAGTATCTGGGCACCTTCAATCAGGAGTTGCTGGACATCGAACAAATCGAACTGCTCAAAGGCCCGCAAGGAACTTTGTATGGTCGCAACGCTCATGCGGGAGCGTTGAATATCACTACCCGTCAGTCCGAAGAAACCCCGACCGCCACGGTACAAAGCCGTTTCAGCAACCTGCATCAGCAAGTTTCTGCCAGTGGCTCCGCTCCACTGATCAGTGACCGTTTGTACATACAAGGTGCGGTTTACCACGACGACACCGACGGCGAGTTGACCCGCAGCGAACACCATGGGGACAGCGACAATGGTGGCGGTCGCGCTGGCCTGTTGTTCAAGGCCAATGAAGACTTGAGCCTGCGTCTGGCCTACGCGCGGGACAAACTACGATCGTATGATGAGCAATATCTCGCCGACGAGACTTATGGCAAGCGCCGGGCCAGCGTGCCGTTGATGGAGTCTGTGTACGTACGCCGTGTTGAAAGCAGCAGCGCCACCGTTGATTGGAGCCTTAATGACAGTTGGCGCCTGACCTCCATCAGTGCCCTGCAGAACTACCGGCATGAGCGGTTGTTCGGGGATCTGGGCTTCCTCTGGCCGGAAACCCAGCGCACCCTCAGCCAAGAGTTGCGCCTGTCGACTCAAGGCGCTGATCGGGCATGGGATCTGGTGACGGGCCTTTATTGGCAGAACAGCAAAAGTCATTCGCAACGTGAACCTGATGCCGGCGCACCTTTATCCGGCGTCTACGGCCAGGCGGACAGCCGCATCGAAAATACCGAAAAAGCTGTGTTTGGTGAGTTCACCTGGCATTTGGCGCCCCGTTGGGACCTGACCTTGGGTGCGCGTCACAGCCAGGAAAGAGCCGAGACTCGCTATGTGCAGCAAAACGCGTTGTTCACCCCCGGCTTTGAATACAGTGGCAACGACACCTTCACCAGCACCACGCCAAAGGTCGCTCTGGGTTTCCAGGCAACACCTGACACTCGGCTGTACGCATCGGTGAGCAAGGGCTTCAAGGCTGGCGGCTACAACCGCATCGGCGCCATTACTCCCGATGCTGTGGCCTACTCACCGGAAAAATCCCTGAACATGGAAGTCGGCATCAAGGCCAGCTTGCTGGACAAGCGTGTATGGCTCAATGGTGCGCTGTACCGCATTGATATCGAAGACGTGCAGCAATTCGTCGGCGACGCAGGTACAGGAACTCAGTCTCTGGCCAATATCGGCAAGGCCCGCAGCGAAGGCGCCGAGCTATCCCTGGACTGGCAAGCGACCCAGGCGACCCGTCTGCGCGTAGCGGGCACCTTGAACCGCAACCACCTGCTGAACTCGGACCGTCAGGGTAATCAACTGACCTTCACCCCGAAACGCACTTTGCGGGTTTCGGCGGAACACAGCCTTTACGTCAGTGGCGTGCTGGGCGAGATCCGCCCCAGTGTTGGCCTGAGCTACACCGGCAAGCATTATTTTGACGTCGATAACCACGTCGCCCAAAGCGGCTACAGCCTGATGGACGCCCGCCTTGCCTGGCTGCCCAAGCCAGAACTGGAACTTGCGCTATATGGTAACAATCTGGGCGACAAGCTCTACCGTACCTATGCCTATGAGTCGGCGGGGCAACAGTTTGCTCAGCCTGGCAATGGCAGGGAATTGGGGCTGAGCATAAAGGCTTCATTCTGACATGCGCCGCTATCTGCCCTACTGGTGTTACTACCTGCATCAAGGGATGCTCACCGCCCTGATGTTGCAAGGAGTGGTGGCCTATTTTCGCCATCAAGGGCTGGACCTTGCCAGCCTAAGCCTGTTGTGGCTTACGTTTCTGCCATGGGTCGGTAAGTGCCTCTGGGCGCCTTGGTGCGAAAGGCACTGCCTGGGCTTACGAGGTAATCGCTATCTGGGCAGTCTGGTCATTCTGCAGTTGGGCATGGCTACGATTCTGTTGATGATCAGCGCGCTGGCACCAGAGCACCCGCTTTACCCCATTCTGATAGCACTGCTGTTATTGGCGGTGTTGTCGGCTACACATGATATTTACGCCGATGCCATCACAATTGCCACCTGTGACAGCCATGAGCGGCCGTTCGCCAACGCCGCCCAAGTGGGTGGCAGCTACCTCGGCGTAGTCTTCGGCAGCCTGGTTTTTTTGTATCTGGCCCAGCACTGGGGTTGGCGTGGTGGGTTCATGGCGATGGCGCTGCTGTCCTTCAGTTTGTTGCTGCCACTGGGTTGGCTACCCGCCAGCCGGGAACCATTTGAAACCAACTCGCCACCCCGCCTGGATCGCCGAAGTATTCAAGCCCTGTGGCCAATCCTTTGTCTGGTGGCTGTTTATTACCTGGCCATGCGAGGTTTGATGACACTGCAAACGGTCCTGCTGCTGGATAACGGCCTGGATTTCAGCCGACTGGGGCTCATCACCACCCTTTTCGGCACGTTTGCAAGCGGGCTAGGCATCTTGCTCGGAAGCTGGATGGCCCGGCGGTTGGGAACCTGGCGCTGCCTGATGCCGAGCATGTTGATCCACGCTGGTATAGCGCTGGCGGCTGCATGCGGCGCGAGGATATTTGATCTGCAGGCCTGGCTGGTGCTGTTCACCGCCGTGAATATTGCCGCCGCGACAGGTTTCGTCACCTTGTACAACCTGCTGATGGGTCAAGTGCGCCCTCATCAACCGGCCTCTGATTATGCGCTGCTGCAATCGACTGATGCGGCTGTTGCGATGCTCGCCTCACTGGCTACTTTGCAAGTCGCGCATTATTTGGGTTACCCACGGCTGTTACTGGGCTTAGCGTTAATCGCCTGCGTCTGCCTGTGGCCAGCACGAAAACTATGTCTGAAACTCCAAACAGGCTGTGGCATAACAGCGATTTGAACCTCAGGTCGCGACTGCTGATAGTTGTTGGCAAGTAGGAGCAGTCAACGACTGATCGCTCGGTCTAAGCACAACGAAGACAGTCACGCCCTGCATGCTTGGCGGAGTAAAGCGCGGCGTCAGCGGCCCCGATCAAGGCGCCGGCGCTGACCTGAGGCGCGGCTGCAGCCGCCACGCCGAGACTGATGCTGACCCGAGCACCTTCGCCCAGGACCGGGTGCGGTACATTGAGCGCAGCGACAGCCTCTCGTAGCGCCTCGGCCAACACACTGGCCTTGGCCAGATCAGCATTCATCATCAACACCAGAATCTCTTCGCCACCAAAACGGAACGTCAACGCTCCCTCTTTTTTAGCAATCTGCTGGATAGCGCCGCTCAACAGTCTCAAACAGGTATCGCCCTGGGGATGACCATAGCTGTCGTTATAGATTTTGAAGTGATCAATATCCAGAAGGATGACTGCAACGTTCTTGGGTGAGCGCGAAGCGTGGTCCCAGACCGAGGTCAGCACTTCGTCCTGATACCGGCGATTGAACAGTTGAGTCAGGGCATCAGTGCGGGCCATTTCCATCAATTGCACCTGCAACAGACGTCCTTGCAAAGCGAACAGATAGCTCATCCGGCTACCTCGTTCAAGAAAATACGATGCCATCAACAGCAGTGCCACGGTCGATACGAACAACAACGCATTGGCTTGCCAGATCAGAAAATCAGCGATGTCAGCCATGTACGTCGTCACGAGCTGGATGACCAGCATCAGGCTCATGGCCAGTGCGGCGTAACGCAGCGGCAGTTGCTGGATCATGGTGCAATAGACCATGAGCAGCAGCATGCCCAATTGATAATGAAGACGGTATGGGCTCTCGCTTTGGATCATCACGATCAGCGGCATCAAAGAGGCGACGACCGTGCCAGTTGCCGCAATGGTTTCCAGTGCCCAGCGCTTTTTCAGGCGCTGTACCCATAAGAGGAACACGATAAACATCGGGGTGATCAGGCACAGTCGGCCGAGTGCTACGTAGGTAAATACATCACGCAGGGTCAGCCAGTCGCTGATCAGGAACAGGTTATAAACCAGACCTCCTCCAATGCCGACGATGGTGATGAATTGACGCCGCTGTTCCAGTGTCTCGGCCTCATAGCGATGCTCAAGATCGTCGCTGAAGCGCAATGCACGCACACCTGACGCGATGGTCTGCTCGACCTCGATCAGGATTTGAGGATCTTTGGCGCTTGGGCGATCCAGGAGGGTATTTAGCATTGGGCACCGGAACAGCAAAAGAGAATTCAGTCGGGATAGCGCAATCAAGCCTGCTGCTGTCCAGATAACGGGAGCGACCGGCAAAGGTGATCGCTCCATTTACGTGTCATGAATGCCAGCGCCACGTTCTACATCTTGAAACGTGACACCACCATTCGTAACTCGCCCGCCAACGTCGACAGCTCGTTAGCGGTCACCGCGTTATCTTCGATCTCTTCCCTGAGTGCCTCGCTCCCATTGCGAATTTCAGTGACGTTGCGATTGATGTCTTCAGATACCGCATGCTGTTGCACAGCCGCACTGGCGATCTGGGTGTTCATCCCGACAATCCGTTCAACACCATCGTTGATTTCATCAAGGCTGGCCGCCGCCTGATCTGCCGATGCAATACAATCCTGCGCCCGGTGTCTGCCAGCTTTCATTTGCTCCACCGCTGCCGTGGTTGCAGTTTGCAACTCCTGGATGATCCGGCGGATTTCCTCAGTGGAATTTTGCGTACGCGACGCCAGGGTCCGCACTTCATCAGCAACGACCGCAAAGCCACGGCCCTGCTCCCCTGCACGGGCAGCTTCGATGGCAGCATTGAGTGCCAACAGGTTGGTCTGATCGGCAATGTTGCGGATAACCTCGATAACGCCACCGATTTCCTGACTGTGCACAGCCAACGCCGACACCTTCTCAGCGCTCATTTCAACTTCACTGGCCAGCTCTTCAACGGTCAGTCGAGTGTCGCGCATGACTGCCAGGCCAGTGCTCGACGCCTGGCTGGCTTGCTCGGCTGCACGTGCGGCACCCTCGGTATTCTGGGCAACATCCGCAACGCTCGCGGTCATTTCATTGATAGCCGTGGCAACCTGTTCGGTCTCACCCTGCTGCGAAGTCATTGAGTGCCTGGCACGTTCAATGGACAACCCCAGACGTTGAGCCGCGTCCGACACGGAATGTGAGCTTTGCTCAACCTGAGTCAGCGATGCGCTGAATGCTTGTGCCATATGGTTGAGGCCATTGCCGATGTCCGCCATCTCATCTTTACCCTGCACTTTTGCGCGGGCCGTGAGATCGCCTTGCGCAATCAGCTGGGTGGCACTCAGCACGCTATCAATCGCCCGACGCATCGAGCTGTAGATTCCGCTGAATCCGTAAATCAGCAGCAGCCCCATGAATGCCAAGGCGCCCAGAATGAACATTCTTTCGACTGACTTCTCTTCGATACGTTGATCCAGCAAAGCCGACAGTGATTCCTGGAGCATGTCCTGGGCCTTGTACAAATCGGCCACGACAGCGTTGCCTTTGGCTGGCAGGTCCTGCACACCACTGATCGTATCGCTGGTCGAAGCAATCAACCTGTCAAGATCAGTGCGGAAACTGTCCAGATTTGCCAATGCGTTGGTCACCGGCAGTTGAATCCGGTCCGCCAGTACGGGCTCCTTGCGGCGCAACAGACTGATGCTCTGCTGGAGTTCTGTGCGGATCTGGGTTTCCAGCTTCAGCAGCGACTGTAATGTAGAACGTGTGCCGTCAGTCAACGGTTGCCCATTGCGCAGTCCACTGGATAAGCCTCGTAGCTGCCCCACGACGTTGATCTGGCGAGGAAGCCTGATCGTGCTCTGGTCGATCATGAACAGCGAAGCGTAATCTTCATCCAGCACCATGCCGGAAGTGGCGGAAACGAAATAGATGAAGTTCAGCGTCTGAACAAGCTGATCATTCCAGTCGTCGAACGCCTTCCCCTGGTTGGCACCGGGTTTGGCCTGATCGATAAGGCGCTGCGCCTCGGAGCGCAAACGCTGCACACGGTCGCCGGTTTCCAGCGCTACGTTGTATTGACGGTCAGTGGATTCAAGCTTTGAGTAAGCGTCCAGCAGCTTGGCCTGGTTGGCCGAAAAATCAGCCTGGACAGTCGGGTCACCACTCAGCAACCGATTGGTCAGCGCACGCTGCATCATCGACAGGCGAAGCACGGGCGTGACGTCCATCAAATAGCGCTGGCCCAACTGCTCGGAATGGACCGCATCAATGCTGGTATTGATCTGGCTGACAATTCGGCCACCCAATAGCGCTAAAGGAACGAGGACTATTAATGCAAGTAATGCGAATTTTGCGGGAAAACGTAAACGGCTGGACAGGTACACGGCAGGTGCAAGGATGTTCATGAAAATTCTCACAGCCCTAGTGGGCAATATTTTCTTGATGGGGGTGAGAACGATCCGTTTCTCTAGACAATCAGGGACTTCTTTGGCCCCTTGAAGCGCACTTCAAACGACGATTCCATAAGCTAACTCAAATAATGGCTATGAGACATCATTCAGGTTACAGCTCCGACTCATGGATTCTGCAAAAAGTTGCGCGACTAATTTATGTTTCGGCAGAATTTCGATTTTTATTGAGCTTTATCGACGAGTGGCGTTGTGCCACCCTTAAGGCCTCGCTGGGGAATCACGTACCCCTTGCGCGCAAGCGTTGGACATGGAAGGTTTGTAGCGAGCAAATAACTATCATTTAATTTTATTTATAAGTTATTAATGATGCAGATAAAGAATAATATCAATATTCCAAAATAGCATTTCCAACGCTTTTATTATGCAAATACTATCCATCGCAGACGACATCGTTCCAGCCATCAAACCTTTTTAATCAGGCCAACTCACCTGCACCCTCACCACGGGCCAGTGCCAGATCTATGGACACCGCCCGATATGACAACGACGCTAACTGCAAGCTCTGCCAAAACGTTTCCGCTTTCAACACTCGCCGCTGCTTTGTTGCTGGGGGCGTTCTCCCCCGTCACAGTGGCCGCGGACGACGAGTCCAGACTCGGTACAGTTACCGTCATCTCCACCGGCGTGCGCGGGCAACAACGAACAGTGGCGGACAGCCCGGCACCTATCGACATCATTAATAGCGAGCAACTACTCAAGACCGGTCGTGCAGAGCTTTCGGAGGCAATTGCGAAATTGCTGCCCTCTTTCAACTTCGGCACCAACATTGCGGGTTATAACTCGGTCACTCGGCCACTGAGCAACCGCAGCCTTGGGCCCGCCTATACACTGGTCCTGGTGAACGGCAAGCGCCGCCACAACGGCGCAGTGGGCCAGCGCGGTTCCATCGATAACAGCGGTGCCAATGCGGTGGATATCGACCTGATCCCGGTCAGCGCCGTAGATCACATCGAAGTGCTCAAGGATAGCGCCGCGGCTCAGTACGGCTCCGATGCCGTCGCCGGAGTGATCAACATCATTCTCAAATCCGCTGATTCTGGCGGACACTATGAAAGCACCTACGGCAAGCTGTTCTCCGGAGCCGGGGAAACCCTCAAGATTGCGGGGGACCAAGGCTTTACCCTTGGTGAAAAAGGCTTTTTCCACTTCTCTGCCGACGCACGCAAACGTGGCGAGGCTTCCTGGAACAACAAGGCTGACAGCAGCGTTCGTGCGTTCAGCGATCCGGTAAAAGAAGCCGCCTGGGATCGGGTCGCGATCAAGAACGGCGATCCGGACCTTAAAGCCTTTAACCTCGCTTACAACGCCGAATTGCCCCTGGAAGATCTGACGCTGTACTCCTTCACCACCTATGGCGAGCGCGACGCCGAGGCGGCTAACTATTTTCGCCTGCCTACAGGCACCGCAGCAGTACCGGAAGTATTCCCCGACGGTTACTACCCGCTGAACAACATCAAGGACACGGATTATCAGTTCCTGTTTGGTGGCAAGGGCGAAGTGGCTGACTGGAACTGGGACTTGAGCACCACTTACGGGCGCAACAACGTTCATCACTCCAGCGACCTGAATATCAACCCGTCACTGGGCACCGCGTCGCCCACCAGATTCGACAACCTGGCGACGTTTCGCTTTGAACAGTGGGTCAACAATCTGGACTTCACGCGTCGCTATGACAGTCTGTTCCAGTTGACGCCTCCGGTTCAAGTATCAGCGGGGCTGGAACATCGCTGGGAACGTTTCAGTACATTTGCAGGCGATCCCGAGGCTTATGTCACCGGTACCTATCCGGCCGCATCGGGCGCCCAGGCGGCAGTCACCATACGCCCTGAGGATGAGGTCAACCTGATTCGCAATAACTATGCGGGCTATCTGGATCTGGGCTTTGATCTGACCGATCGCTGGTTCCTCGACATCGCGGGCCGGGTTGAGCATTACGATGATGACTCAGGCAATACCTTCGGCCTGAAGGTGAACTCCCGCTATGAACTCACCGACACGGTCGCCGTACGCGGCACCGTGGGCACCGGCTTCCGGGCGCCCTCCCTGACCCAGATCGGTTATACGGTTGCGGACAATCGGGTTGCCGTCGATGTGAACGGAAACGTGGTGCCTGCCGTGACCCGGCTGACCCCGTCAGGCAGCAACCTCGCCGCAGCATTGGGCGGCGATGATCTGAAACCTGAAAAGTCGCGCAACCTCGGACTGGGTTTGACCTGGCAACCGGCACCGCGCACCAGCGTGACCGCCGACGCCTATATGATCGACATTGATGACCGCATTGCACTGACCAGTAACATCTACGATCAGGGTAATGGCGTTATCAATAGCATCCTTGCCGCTCAAGGCGTTCCCTCGGGAACGTGGGTCAACTATTACACCAACGCCTTCGACACACGCACACGCGGACTGGATATCGTTGCCGACCACACCACGCCACTGAATGCCTGGGGTGATGTGCGCTGGAGCCTGGGTTTCAACTGGAACAAGACCACTATCGAAGGCGTGACCAACACCCCCGCCGCCTTGGCCAGCTCCGGAGTAACCCTTGTAGGCCGGGACCGCGAAGGCGACCTGACCGAAGCCTCACCGAAAACCAAATGGATTCTGGGCGCCAACTGGAAAGTCGAAGACCTGGCAGTAAACCTGCAGACCAGCCGCTATGGAGCAGTCAAGACACTGGCTGTTAACCCAGGCGGCGACCGCAGTTTCGGCGCCAAATGGATTACTGATCTGGATATCAGCTACACCTTTATTGATCAACTGACGGTGAGTATTGGCGGCACCAACATCTTTGATGTGCGGCCTTCCAAAAACGCTGTCTACAGCAACCTTGGCCTGGCACCGTACGGCAACCCGCCGTTCTACCCGGGTGGCGGGTACTGGTACACCAAACTGGCTTATGATTTCTGATTTGATGGGCTGACAACGGCCTGCGAATACTTTTCCATGTGGGAGGGGTGCTTGCCCCCGATAAGGCTGGACGCGGTTCACTTTAGATCGCGTCCAGCCTTATCGGGGGCAAGCACCCCTCCCACAAGAGATCGCATTCCGATTAAAACCCGCGCGCAAACTCTCAATATCCGGCGCGATGCTGTAAACCACCCGATTATTACCCGCCGAGCGATACTCAATATCATTCCGAATGATATTAACTTTTGTTTCATTCGATTCGTGCAATACCACCCTCAAGAACAGAATCCGCCCATCTTAATATTCCGGCGGACACTCCCATGGCTCAGAAATTCAATCAATTGCGCTTCCCACTCGCCGCGTTGGCGCTGGTGGTGATAAGCGCTTGCGGCGGAGCACCTGAAGCGACGGTCGCGCCTGCTGCCGCTAAAGTCAGCGTAGCGAAAGTGCTGGAGCAACCTGTCAACGAATGGGATGAATTCACCGGACGCCTCGAAGCGCCGGAAACCGTAGAAATCCGCCCTCGGGTTTCCGGCCAGATCGATGCTGTTGCCTTCACCGACGGCGCACTGGTCAAGAAAGGAGATGTGCTGTTCCAGATCGACCCCCGGCCTTTCCAGTCTGAAGTTCGCCGCCTCGAAGCCCAGCTGCAACAGGCTCGCGCCACTGCAAACCGCAGCGATAACGAAGCCCAGCGCGGTGAACGCCTGCGTACCAACAATGCCATTTCCGCCGAACTGGCTGACTCGCGCACCACCACCGCACAGGAAGCCCGCGCCGGTGTAGCCGCCATTCAGGCGCAACTGGACCTGGCAAAGCTGAACCTGAGCTTTACTCGCGTGACATCGCCAATCAGTGGCCGAGTCAGCCGCGCCGAAATCACTGCCGGTAACATCGTCACCGCTGATGTAACCCCGCTGACCAGCGTGGTTTCCACCGACAAGGTGTACGCCTATTTCGACGCTGACGAGCGTGTCTTCCTCAAGTACACGGAATTGGCGCGCAAGGGCCAGCGTGGCCAGACCACCCCGGTATATCTGGGCCTTTCCAACGAAGCCGGTAACCCGCATCAGGGCCAGATGAACTTCGTCGATAACCAGGTCAACCCGCGTACCGGCACCATTCGTGGCCGCGCGGTGTTCGACAACAGCGACGGCAGCTTCACCCCAGGCCTGTATGCCAGGGTCAAACTGGTGGGCAGCGGCGTTTACTCTGCTGTGCTGATCAATGACGAAGCGGTGGGCACTGACCTCGGCAAGAAATTCGTGCTGGTCATGGGTCAGGACAACAAGCCCACTTACCGCACAGTCGAACTGGGTCCGAAAGTCGAAGGCCTGCGGATCGTGCGCAGCGGCCTGAGCAAAGACGACACCATCGTGGTCAAGGGCCTGCAACGCGTCCGTCCCGGTCAGCCGGTCACACCGGAAGAGACCCCGATGGCCAGCGCCGAGACGCTCGCTGCGCTGCTCAAACAACGCCAGGCTCTGGAAGCCAGCAACTTGCCGCAAGTGACGCCTAAAGCACCTGAAAAAGTTGCCGGCATCTCCGCGCCACGCGGTTAAGGGAAACCACTGATGAACTTCTCTCAATTCTTTATTTCGCGTCCGATCTTCGCGGCGGTGCTCTCGCTGCTGATCCTGATCGCAGGCTCCATCTCACTGTTCCAGTTGCCGATCAGTGAATACCCTGAAGTTGTGCCACCCACCGTCGTCGTTCGCGCCAACTTCCCCGGCGCCAACCCCAAGGTCATCGGCGAAACCGTCGCCGCTCCGCTGGAACAGGCCATCACTGGCGTCGAGAACATGCTGTACATGTCCTCGCAATCCACCGCTGACGGCAAGATCACCCTGACCATCACTTTCGCACTGGGTACTGACCTGGACAACGCGCAGGTCCAGGTTCAGAACCGGGTCACCCGGACCGAACCGAAACTGCCTGAAGAAGTGACGCGTATTGGTATTACCGTGGACAAGGCGTCGCCCGATCTGACGATGGTGGTTCACTTGACCTCGCCGGATAAACGCTACGACATGCTGTACCTGTCGAACTACGCGATTCTTAACATCAAGGATGAACTGGCTCGCCTTGACGGTATCGGCGATGTCCAACTGTTTGGCATGGGCGATTACTCGTTGCGGGTCTGGCTTGATCCCAACAAGACTGCTTCGCGCAATCTGACTGCCACCGACGTGGTCAATGCGATTCGTGAACAAAACCGTCAGGTAGCAGCCGGCCAACTGGGCGCACCGCCCTCGCCCGGCGCCACCAGCTTCCAGATGTCAGTCAATACCCAAGGTCGTCTGGTCACCGAAGAAGAATTTGAGAACATCGTGATTCGCGCCGGTGCTGACGGGGAAATCACCCGGCTGCGCGACGTAGCACGCATTGAATTGGGTTCCAACCAGTACGCCTTGCGCTCTCTGCTCGACAACCAGCCTGCGGTCGCGATCCCGATCTTCCAGCGTCCAGGCTCCAATGCGATCAATATCTCCAATGATGTTCGGGCGAAAATGGCCGAACTCAAGAAGGGCTTTCCTGAGGGCATGGATTACGCCATTGCGTATGACCCGACAGTATTCGTCCGAGGCTCGATCGAGGCAGTGGTGCACACCCTGTTCGAAGCACTGATTTTGGTAGTCCTGGTCGTTATCCTGTTCCTGCAAACCTGGCGTGCGTCGATCATCCCGCTCGTGGCTGTTCCGGTATCGCTGATCGGCACCTTTGCTGTGATGCACATGTTCGGATTCTCGCTCAACGCGTTGTCTCTGTTCGGCTTGGTACTGGCCATTGGTATCGTGGTGGACGACGCCATCGTGGTCGTGGAAAACGTCGAGCGAAACATCGAGCTGGGGCTTAACCCGGTCGAAGCCACCAAACGCGCCATGCGTGAGGTTACTGGCCCTATCATCGCCACGGCATTAGTGCTGTGTGCGGTGTTCATTCCCGCAGCGTTCATTTCAGGGCTGACTGGGCAGTTTTATAAGCAGTTCGCCCTGACCATTGCCATATCCACTGTTATTTCCGCGTTTAATTCACTAACGCTGTCACCCGCATTGTCTGCGGTGCTGCTTCAACCGCACGACGCACCGAAAGACCGCTTCTCAAGATTCCTCGACAAAATGTTCGGCGGCTGGTTGTTCCGTCCTTTCAACCGAGTGTTCGAACGAGCCAGTAATAGCTACGTGGGTGTCGTCGGTCGGGTGATTCGCGGCAGCGGTATTGCGTTGATTCTCTATGCCGGTTTGATGGTGTTGACCTATTTCGGGTTCGCCAGCACGCCGACCGGTTTCGTACCACCGCAAGACAAACAATACCTGGTGGCCTTTGCTCAACTCCCGGATGCGGCGAGCCTGGATCGTACCGAAGACGTCATCAAACGCATGTCTGACATCGCGCTCAAGCAAGAAGGTGTAGAAGCCGCTATCGCCTTCCCGGGCCTGTCCATTAACGGCTTCACCAATAGCCCAAACGCCGGCATCGTGTTTGTGACCCTGAAACCCTTCGAGGAGCGTAAAGACGCAAGCCTGTCAGCGGGTGCAATTGCTGGAGCATTGAACGGCAAATACAGCGAGATCCAGGACGCCTACATGGCGATCTTCCCGCCGCCACCGGTACAAGGTCTGGGCACGATCGGCGGCTTCCGCCTGCAGATCGAAGACCGTGGCAACCTGGGTTACGACGAGCTCTATAAAGAGACGATGAATATTATTGCCAAGAGCCACAGCGTGCCGGAACTGGCCGGGCTGTTCACCAGCTACACGGTGAATGTGCCGCAAGTCGATGCTGCCATCGACCGTGAAAAAGCCAAGACTCACGGCGTGGCGATCAGCGATATCTTCGACACCCTGCAGGTGTATCTGGGCTCGCTGTACGCTAACGACTTCAACCGTTTTGGCCGTACTTATCAGGTCAACGTTCAGGCTGAACAACAATTCCGTCAGGACGCAGACCAGATTGGTCAGCTCAAGGTGCGCAACAATCTGGGCGAGATGATCCCGTTGGCGACCTTCATCAAGGTCAGCGACACCGCGGGGCCGGATCGGGTCATGCACTACAACGGATTCATCACTGCCGAGATCAACGGCGCTGCGGCTCCGGGTTACAGCTCGGGTCAGGCTCAGGCCGCCGTGGAAAAACTGCTCAAGGACGAACTGCCTAATGGCATGACCTACGAGTGGACCGAGATCACGTATCAGCAAATCCTGTCGGGCAACACCGCGCTGCTGGTCTTCCCGCTCTGCGTACTGCTGGCCTTCCTGGTGCTGGCTGCTCAGTACGAAAGCTGGAGCCTGCCACTGGCGGTGATCCTGATCGTCCCGATGACACTGCTGTCGGCCATCACCGGGGTGATTCTGTCGGGTAGCGATAACAACATCTTCACCCAGATCGGACTGATTGTACTGGTGGGACTGGCCTGTAAGAACGCGATCCTTATCGTCGAATTCGCCAAGGACAAGCAAACCGAAGGCATGTCGCCGCTGGAGGCCGTACTGGAAGCATGCCGCCTGCGTCTGCGTCCGATTCTGATGACCTCCTTCGCGTTCATCATGGGTGTTGTGCCCCTGGTGTTCTCCAGCGGTGCCGGTGCAGAAATGCGTCACGCCATGGGTGTTGCGGTGTTCTCGGGGATGCTCGGGGTGACCTTCTTCGGCCTGCTGCTGACGCCCGTGTTCTACGTGCTGATTCGTAACTATGTAGAGCGCAAAGAGGCCCGCAAGGCGGCCAAGGTACAACGCCTGCAAAACCTGAACCCGGAGGCGCATTGATGAATTCGTTAAAGCTGTTCATGCCCAGCCTGCTGGTTCTGGCGCTGGCAGCCTGTGCTGTCGGCCCTGACTACAAGGCTCCTGACACCGCCGCTGCCAAGGTCGCTTCGGCGACCCAGGGCAAGTTTGACCGCAGTCATCAGGAAACCATCTGGTGGCAGCAGTTTGACGATCCGACGCTTAACCAGTTGGTCGCCAAATCTTTGAATGACAACCGCGAACTGCGCGTCGCCTTCGCCCGCCTCAAAGCGGCACGGGCAATCCGCGATGACGTCAGCAATGACGCCATGCCCGTGGTTACCAGCCGGGTCAGCAGTGACCTGGGCAAAGGCCAGCAGCCAGGCATTACTGAACGCCGGGTCAGCAGTGAACGTTACGACCTGGGCCTGGACATGGCCTGGGAGCTCGATTTGTTCGGCCGTATTCAGCGCCAACTGGAAGCCAGCGAAGCCGATCAGGACGCCGCCGAAGCCAATCTGTATCAGCTTCAGGTCACTCTGACGGCTGAAGTGGTCGACGCCTATGGCCAGTTGCGCGGTGCGCAGTTGCGTGAACAGATTGCTCGGGAAAACCTGAAAAACCAGCAGGAATCCCGAGGCGTTACGGCGCAACTGCGCGACGCCGGGGTGGGTAATGAGCTAGATGTGATGCGTGCTGATGCGCGTCTTGCCGCCGTCGAAGCGTCGGTTCCGCAATTGCAGGCCGAACAGGTTCGTCAGCGTAACCGCATTGCAACGTTGCTGGGCGAGCGTCCGGAAAGCCTGAGTGTCGACCTGAGCCCGGCAAAACTGCCGGCGATTGCCAAGGCTCTGCCTATTGGTGATCCCACTCAGGTGCTGCGTCAACGGCCGGACATTCGTGCGGCTGAACGTCAGCTGGCCTCCTCCACTGCGCGTATCGGTGTGGCAACGGCTGATTTGTTCCCACGCGTCAGCCTGAGTGGTTTTCTGGGTTTCACCGCCGGCCGGGGATCGCAAATCGGCTCGTCAGCCGCCAGAGCCTGGTCGCTGGGGCCTAGCATTTCCTGGGCAGCTTTTGACCTGGGCAGCGTGCGAGCACGCATTCGCGGTGCCGATGCGGATGCAGAAGGCGCACTGGCAAACTATGAGCAACAGGTGTTGCTGGCGCTGGAAGAGTCGGAAAACGCATTCAGCGATTACGACAAACGTCAGCAGCGGCTGGTTTCGCTGATTCGTCAGAGTGAAGCGAGTCGCGCTGCGGCCAATCTTGCCTCGATTCAGTATCGCGAAGGCACCGCAGACTTCCTGGTGCTGCTGGACGCAGAACGCGAGCGTCTGGCGGCCGAGGACTCGCAGGCTCAGGCAGAGATTGAGCTCTATCACGGCATCGTCGCTATCTATAAAGCACTGGGTGGAGGCTGGCAGCCACAGGCTTGATGGATTGAATGCTTAAACCAAGAAGCCCCGATCTCGGGGCTTTTTGGTGTCTGGCGTTTGGTTATTCTTGGGTATATATCCGTTACCGCGTTATTGGCTTCTATTGGTTGCGCCCTTACGGCGCCTCACTTTTGATAGAGCGCAAAAGTAAGCAAAACGCTCTTGCCCCACCACTGGGTGCCTCGCTGTCGCTCGGCATACCCGTAATCCGACATTGCTGCGTGGGGCCGCCGCCACCGGCCATCCATGGCCTGAGGCGGCTAAACCGGCATCCCTGCCGGTTTGCCCCACGCAGCAATGTCGAATTCCGGCCGGCGTGGTTTAACGGGGCACCTAAGATCAAAATCAAAAGCAGATCAAAAACAGCGTTTTCACCTCGGACCGGTAGGAGCGAACTTGTTCGCGAGACGCCAGCACAGCCAAAACAGGCATCGTCTGACACACCGCATCGCAGCCTTCGGCAGCTCCTACAAAACAGCGGTAAAGTCCAACATCAGGTCGGCTGTCAGGCCGCTGCGCTTTTGACTTTGATCTCAGGCGCCCCGTTAAATCACGCTGGCCGAACGCAGATTCTGAACCGTGGGCAACCCGGCAGGACGCCGGGTTAGCCGCACCGGGCCATGGATGGCCCATTGCGGCGGCCCACGGTTCAGGATCTGCGGGCGGGTACACCGAGCACCAGCGAGGGGCCGAGTGATGGGGCAAGAGCGTTTTGCTTACTTTTGCGCTGTTCAAAAGTGAGGCGCCGTAAGGGCGCAACCAATAAAAGCCAATAACGCGATAACGGATATGTACCCATAAATCACTAAATGGAAGAGCTATAGATACCCATCACTCAACATACACCGTTTGACACCAAGCTATCCCTCCACGAAGCTGCAAGTCGTAAAGAAATGGATATCGGTATGCCCATGCCTGTTCGAGGCTTTTTTTCAAAAACATTGGCCCGCCGCCGTATAACGCTGATCGGCGGGTTAATCCTGATCGCATTGATCGGCGTCGTTTACCTGACACGTCAATGGTCCACCCCGCCTGCTCCCCCGGTGCTCAGCCAGACTTACGGCGAGGCCCTGGAACTGGCGCACAACGGGAAACCCGGCGCTGCAAGGGTCCTCTACCAACACCTTGCCCGCAATGACCTATCCGATATTCGTCGCGCCAGCCTGCTGGCCGAACTCGCCAACTACCCAAGCCCCCAGGCACTCAAGCTGCTTGATGCTGCGTTGCAGAGCGACTCAGTCCTCATCCGTCAGGCAGCGATTGAAGTGACCACAAAAATGCTCCCCGACGGCAAGCGCAGTATCTTGTTAGGGCCCCTGCTTGAAGATCCCGAAGCGGCGGTTCGCCTGGCTGCGACCATGGCCCTGCTCGACCTGTCTCCAGACGAACTCGGCCTGTACTTCGCAGCCTTGCAACACAGCGTCGATCTCTGCACAACCAACCTCAAAGCGCAGCCCGCTACGGGCACGAACCAACTGCAACTAGCGCGCTTGCTCGCCCACAGTGGTGAAAAGGCTGCTGCACTCTCGGTGCTGAAGGCAGCAATGGACTCCGAGCCGAAAAATCTGGATGTGGCCATTGCCTACCTCGATCAGCTCGACCAGCAAGGGCAAGCCGAGCATGCACGTCAGCTCCTGGCACAACTTCTGGTGCAACACCCGCACTCCTCAAGGCTTCAGCATGCGTTGGGGATGTGGCTGTTGGTGCATGACCAGACTGAGTACGCCTTGCTGGCACTGGCCAAGGCCGTGGAGCTGGAGCCTGACAACACCGACTACCGCTATGATCTGGCCGTGGCGCTTCACGATCTGGAACAGTTAGAAGCGGCACAAAAACAATTGGCTGAAATCCTCCAGCGTCAGCCAGCCAACCGCAAGGCTCGGGTATTGTTGATTCGATACTGGAAGGAAACCGGGCAGTTGCAAAACGTTCAGGTGCTACAAGCCGGGCTTGAACAGCAGAACCCTGACGACCCCGCGCTACAGCAGGGGCTATAGCAGAAACTGCAGCCTTGAGACGTGATTTGACCATAAGACCAGTCTATTTCTGTGGCAGTCTAATATCAGAAATAACTTACAGCTGGCTTCATCAGATAAGACAACATGAGTAGCGTCGCGACCAACTGTAATCATCAACGCGACTGGTTAATCGCATCAAAACTATTTTCTAAGTCAAAAAAAAAGTGCATGATTTACCCGCTACACATTACAACTACCTTTTATCACCGAAACGAAAACGACAGGACGCACACTTTCATCAGGACAAAAAAACGCGTTTGGGTTCCCCAACGGAGGATCGAATACGCGTGTAAGCCCTGGTTCTTGTCATATCGTTTTGTGACGCTGGTAACAGCCACTCACCGTTGGAGTATGTTATTTGTCCAGACTTGCAGAGTTTCGTGCAGCAGAAAAAGCCCTTCAGGAACAGCTGGCTCAGCTGGAGTCCTTGAAGAATGATGCGGGCCTGAAGAAGGAGATAGAGTTCGAACAGAAGCTCCAGGCTTTGATGAGCACCTACGACAAGGGTCTACGCGACATCATCACGATCCTTGACCCTAAAGGCTCTTCATCTCTGCCAGCCCCCGCGGGGCCCAAGCGCCGTCGCGCGCGCGTCGTCAAGGTTTATCAGAACCCGCATACCGGTGAACTGATCGAGACCAAAGGTGGTAACCACCGCGGTCTGAAGTCATGGAAAGAGCAATACGGTGTTGATACCGTCGACTCATGGCTTCGCGCGTGATCAAGTTCTTCGCATGAAAAAGCCCTGCATTGCAGGGCTTCTTTTATTGGAGCGACAACTATCTGGCGTCAGATATAACTCTTCCGAGTTAACCACTGCTGATACTCGACCGCGGTTCAATATCGTTCAATATAGTTCGACAGCCATCACTGCTGCCATCGCACCTACTACTGTTAGCGGTGGGGACACCGATACCTATTTATATACCCCACCTATCACCAATAATGATGAACGTGAATCGCCAAACGTAATCATCAATCATTGCTAATAACAACCAGCTTTATCATACGAACTTGTCAGAATATTCTGATATTTATAAGTACGGTCGTTCCAGTTTTTTCTCACGAGATTCACGATTTTTTCACAGGCCGTATCCCAAGATAGAGGCTGCTAAAGGATTAGCGCCCCAATGCCCGCTTCGGCGGGCTTCTTTTTGTCTGAAATTCGTGTTTCTGCACCGATCATTGCGCCTGCAGACGTAGCGTGCTGCGGATCTGCAAAGCCTCGTCCTTCGTCTGCGCGTAACCGGCAGCAGAGCCTGCGTAGGACAGTGACCACGCAGTACTGGCTGTCGCAGCCGCCACCAGTGTCTGAGTCATCACGTGCACCCCGTTCTGAGTGATCGTGCATGTCGTCTCGACTGCCGGAATCTTGCTCAGCTCCGTGGGGTGCACACGGGTACACACGCTTTGGAAACCGCTGCGGGCAAAATTAACCTGCACGGCCTTGCGCATTTCCAGCAGTACACCCTCGACATTCACCTGATGACCGGACGCCAGACGCGACTCGGTCAGCTCCATGACCATTACAGGATTGCCCGCCTGATCATTTTTGGCAGCCCGCTGCCGGGACTGTGGCGAGGGCTGAACTGAACCGGACTGCCCGGCGCTCATGTCTTCGACTTCCCATCCACTGGGCCAGATGATCACTGCGTCGCTTGCATGAGCCCCACCAGCAATCAGTGCCAGGCAAAAACCAATGAATGAATATCTGTATCGCGGGTCAATCATGAGCGGCGTCACCGAAGTACCTGAAAGCCATCACCGAAGTGCATAAGCATGGAAGTCTGCCCGCCCGGCTCCTCAGGAACAAGGCCCGGCGCACTTCAATTGCCACTCAGGTTTGGCTTGGACACCAGTGACCCCTTATCATTTGCACATACAGAAGACCTCAACCGGAGATATCCATGAGCCTGCAAGACCTTAATACCTTCCCTGGCGTGACCGCAGAGCCGGAAGCTGCGACCCGGCAATTCGTGTTCAATCACACCATGCTGAGGGTCAAGGACATCACCGCTTCACTGGACTTCTACACCCGTGTGCTGGGTTTCAGCCTGGTTGAAAAACGCGATTTTGCTGAAGCCGAGTTCAGCCTGTACTTCCTGGCGCTGGTGGACAAAAGCCAGATTCCGGCAGACGACGCCGCTCGTAACGTCTGGATGAAATCGATCCCGGGCATCCTTGAGTTGACCCACAACCATGGCACCGAAAAAGACCCTGCGTTCGCCTACCACAACGGCAACGCTGATCCTCGCGGCTTCGGTCATATCTGCATTTCCGTGCCGGACGTGCATGTTGCCTGCGAACGTTTTGAAGCACTGGGCGTGGACTTCCAGAAGCGCCTGGCTGACGGCCGTATGAACAGCCTGGCGTTCATCAAGGACCCGGATGGCTACTGGGTAGAAATCATCCAGCCAACGCCGCTGTAAGCCAGAAACAAAAAGGGCCTCATGAATAATCATGAGGCCCTTTTTTATTACCTGAACATTACTCAGGCTGGCGCGGAGGTCCGGATCAAGTGATCAAAAGCGCTGAGGGAAGCTTTGGCGCCCTCCCCCAGAGCAATGATGATCTGCTTGTAAGGCGTGGTAGTCACGTCACCCGCAGCGAAGATACCGGGAATGGAAGTTTCGCCACGTGAATCCACAACGATTTCTCCGCGTGGCGACAGTTCGATACTGCCTTTGAGCCAATCGGTGTTAGGCAGCAGGCCGATCTGCACGAAGATACCTTCCAGCTCTACGGTGACTTTCTCGCCGTTCACACGGTTCTTGTACCGCAAGCCGTTAACCTTCTGATCGTCGCCGGTGACTTCGGTGGTCTGCGCGTTAGTGATGACCGTGACGTTTGGCAGGCTGGTCAGCTTGCGTTGCAACACCGCGTCAGCACGCAACTGCACATCGAACTCCAGCAGCGTGACGTGAGCCACGATACCCGCCAGATCGATGGCCGCTTCAACACCGGAGTTACCGCCGCCGATAACGGCAACACGCTTGCCTTTGAACAGTGGACCGTCACAGTGCGGGCAGTAAGCAACGCCCTTGTTGCGATATTGCTGCTCGCCAGGAACGTTCATCTCCCTCCAGCGCGCGCCCGTGGCTAGGATCAAGGTCTTGGCCTTGAGGCTTGCCCCGCTTGCAAACTTCACTTCGTGCAATGCGCCGTCTTTGCCAGCAATCAACTGGTCAGCACGCTGCAGGTTCATGATGTCCACTTCGTATTGCTTGACGTGCTCTTCAAGGGCAACGGCGAGCTTCGGACCTTCAGTGTGTTGTACGGAAATAAAGTTCTCGATCGCCATGGTGTCCAGCACCTGACCACCGAAACGCTCAGCCGCCACGCCGGTACGAATACCTTTACGGGCTGCGTAAACAGCCGCCGCGGAACCCGCTGGCCCGCCGCCAACCACCAATACGTCAAAAGCGTCTTTGCTGTTGAGCTTCTGCGCCTGACGATCACCGGCACCGGTGTCGATCTTGGCCAGAATTTCTTCCAGGCCCATGCGGCCCTGACCGAACAGCTCGCCGTTCAGGTAGATGCTTGGCACCGACATGATGTGGCGATCAGTGACTTCGTCCTGAAACAGCGCGCCGTCGATAGCAACGTGCTTGATGTTCGGATTGAGCACAGCCATCAGATTGAGCGCCTGGACGACATCCGGGCAGTTCTGGCATGACTGGGAGAAATAGGTTTCGAACGTGAAATCGCCTTCAAGAGCGCGAATTTGCTCGATAGTGTCCGCACTCGCCTTGGACGGGTAGCCGCCGACTTGCAGCAGCGCCAGTACCAGCGAGGTGAATTCATGGCCCATCGGGATGCCAGCGAAACGCAGGCTGATGTTTTGTCCCGGGCTATTGAGCGAGAACGACGGGGTACGCACGTCGGTGCCGCTGTCATTGAGGGTAATGTCTTTCGAAACGCTGATCACGTCATTGAGCAACGCGAGCATTTCCTGGGATTTCGCGCCGTCATCGAGGGACGCGACGATCTCCACCGGACGGGTAAGCCGTTCCAGGTAAGACTTCAGCTGGGCTTTAAGATTGGCGTCCAACATGCGGGCGATTCCTTTTTTGCTGTAGTAGAAAAAACAACGCCCAGGCGATGGTCGCCCGGGCGTTTTTTAGGGGCGATGCGGTTTACTTGCTCAAGAGCTCAGCGCCCCCAGCCGATGCATGCGGCTTAGATCTTGCCGACCAGGTCCAAAGATGGAGCCAGAGTGGCTTCGCCTTCTTTCCATTTAGCCGGGCAAACTTCACCTGGGTGAGCAGCAACGTACTGAGCAGCTTTGACTTTACGCAGCAGCTCGGATGCGTCACGACCAACACCGCCGTCGTTCAGCTCAACGATTTTGATCTGACCTTCAGGGTTGATCACGAAAGTACCGCGGTCAGCCAGGCCAGCTTCTTCGATCAATACGTCGAAGTTACGGGACAGGATGTGAGTCGGGTCGCCGATCAATGGGTACTGGATTTTGCCAATGGCTGGCGAAGTGTTGTGCCATGCAGCGTGGGCAAAGTGGGTGTCAGTCGACACGCCGTAGATTTCAACGCCGAGCTTTTTGAAGTCAGCGTAGTTGTCAGCGAGGTCTTCCAGTTCGGTCGGGCATACGAAGGTGAAGTCTGCTGGGTAAAAGAAGACGACAGACCATTTGCCTTTGAAGTCAGCTTCAGACACGTCTACGAAAGAGCCGTTCTGGAATGCAGTGGCTTTGAACGGTTTTACCTGGCTGTTGATGATAGGCATCGGTGGATCTCCTAGTGGGTTGTTGATTCGATGGAAGTGAGCTTACGCATAATGACCTATACAGGCTCATTGGCAAACCTGATGCAGTCGATTGGTTTTCTCTATAACGGGCGCTTATTAATAGAAGGAAATGAAATACCCATAAATCAAAGACGCCGCGCCTTCAGTCTGAAAAGCACTGAACCTGTAGGAGTGAGCTTGCTCGCGATAACGATAGACCTGTCGAGAGATCACCGTCTGGCCTGACGCTAATGGGGCCTCGCATGGATCGTGCCCTCCTGCGACAAATAAAACTTTACTCGATATAACAGCAAAAATAGTATGTAATTACAGGGTACATACCACAGTATGAAATAAAGGCGAACGAAATGGCCCGGGGCGGCGTTAACAAGGCATTGGTGCAGACAGCACGGCTGGCATTGATGGCCCGTGGTGAACACCCGAGTATCGATTCGGTACGTATCGAAATGGGCAACACGGGCTCTAAAACCACGATTCATCGCTATTTGAAAGAGCTGGACGCCGCCGATCGGGCAGGTACAGCCCCGGCCGATATCGGCGATGAGTTGACTGAATTGGTCACCCGCCTCGCCCACCGCTTGCAAGGTCAGGCACAAGAAACCATCAATGACGCCCGGTCGCGCTTCGACGCAACCTGCCAGTTGCAACAGGAAGAATTACTGAAGACCCAAAACCAGCTCGCAGAAATCACCACGCGAATGGAGCGCAAGACCGAACAACTAAAGGAGCAAGCCGCCACTCTCCTTGCCACTCGCGAGCGACTTCAGATCGAGCAAACCAATAACGCCCGGCTGACTCAAGCCAATCAGGATGCGGCGACGCGCCTGACCGAAAAAGACGAGCAAATCCGCTCACTGGAAGAGAACAATCTGCACGCCCGCGAATCTGCAAAAGAGCAGCGCGAGCTAGCGCAGCGACGTAATGATGAGCAGGAAACAGAACTGCGTCAGGCGAAGAAGGTCGCCATGCAGCATCAGGAAGAAATAACCCGACTCAATCGGGACAATGAGCGCCTGCTTGCAGAAACCCGCAACGCTCAATGCGAACTGGGCATACAACATGAGCAACTGGACAAAGCAGTAGCTCAGGCAGCGAGTGCCAATGAACAGCTCCAACACTCGGAAACCCGCTGCGCCCTGCTTGAAGAACGCGCCCGTATTGCGCAACAGGAAAGCGTCGACAGTCGTCAGCAACTGACCGATCAGTTACAGCAGAACCGGGTAGTGGAATTGATATTGATCAAGACCGAGCTTGCCCTTGAAAACCTGCGAGCGACTCAGGCGAAGTCCAAACCCAAACCCGATCCAAAACCCTTACCGCCAAAAGCCCGCAAATGATCAGGCCTGATCACGCTGCTCGAGCATGGTTCGCACCCGTAAACCCAGCTCATCGACCGTAAAGGGCTTGGTCATCATGTCCATTCCGCTCCCGAGGAAGTCTCCACGAACCTGAGCTTCAGGGGCATACCCGGTCACGAACAGAACACGCAATCCGGGTCTGTATTGCCGGGCTATTTCAGCGAGCTGACGCCCGTTCAGCCCCGGCAACCCCACGTCACTGACCAGCAAGTCAATGCGCCTGGAGCCCTGCAAGCAAGGCAAGGCGGCCTTGCTGTCGGCCGCCTCCAAGGTTGAATATCCCAGCTCCTGCAGCACATCGACCATCAGCATCCGAACCGGCTCTTCATCCTCAACCACCAGCACGCACTCACCATTGACCGCGCGCGGCGCCTCCGGCCCATCGATGACTACCGGACTGCGCTCACCCAGGTCCTGGTGGCAAGGCAAGTAAAGGTGAACCGCCGTACCCTGCCCCTCAGCGCTGTCGATCAGGACATGACCTCCAGTCTGCTTGATAAAACCGTAGACCATCGATAAACCCAGCCCGGTGCCCTGCCCAATCGGTTTTGTGGTGAAGAAAGGATCAAAAGCGCGATCCAGAACATCGTCAGACATGCCTGAACCGGTATCGCGGACACTCAGGCGAACATAATCACCCGCTGAAATCTCGCTCGCCCGCCCCTCAACACTGACGTGCTCGCTGGACACGGTCAGTTGACCGCCATCAGGCATCGCGTCACGGGCATTGATGACCAGATTGAGCAATGCGTTTTCCAGTTGATGCTCGTCTGTACTGGTCAGTTGCAGGCCATCGTTGAGCTCGATACACAGCTCGATACTCTCCCCGATGGTTCGCGCCAACAGCTCCTGCATAGACGTCACCATCTGATTGACATCGACAGCGCTATTGTTCAGCGATTGTCGACGAGCAAAAGCCAACAAACGATGAGTCAGGGCGGCAGCCCGATTGGCAGAGGTCATGGCGGCCGTGATGTAGCGATCGATTTCACCGCTACGGCCAGCGGCAATGCGCCGCTGCATCAGATCCAGCGCACCCAGCACGCCGGTGAGCATGTTATTGAAGTCGTGGGCGATACCACCAGTGAGCTGGCCGATGGCGTCCATTTTTTGTGCGTGACGCAGTGTTTCTTCAGCCTGCTCACGCTCGGCCATTTCGATCTGCAGTAATTCATTGATACTGGCCAGCTCGCGAGTACGCTCAGCTACTCGTAATTCAAGGCTTTCATTGAGCTCACGGAGGGCTTCTTCAGCATTGACCTGCGCGGTGATATCGGTGTGAGTCCCGAGCCAGTGCGTGATATGCCCATGCTCATCACGAATCGGCAACGCCCGCGCCAGAAACCAGCTGTATGCACCATCCTTGCTACGCAACGGGAATGTGTCTTCCCAGATCGAACCGGTTGCAAAGCAATGCATCAGCCGCGCCGTCACCCGGGCGACGTGGTCAGGATGATGCACTGAACGCCAGCCCAATGCGCGCATGGCTTCGAGGGATGCTCCGGTATAGGCATACCAGCGCTCGTTGTACCAATAGATGTTGCCGGCAGAATCCGCTGTCCATGCCAGCTGACTCATATTGTCAGCGAGGCTGCGAAACTGCCGCTCACTCTCAAGCAACGCATCAATGTTGCGCATGGAACCTATATCTTGCTCGTCGAAAGTCAATGGCATCGCCGCCCAAAAAAATTGACTGCTCATCGCGGGTGTCCTTCCTGGAAAGTGTAATCAGCCCGGCCTTCATCCTGAATCCCGGGCATCAAATCATGTGTACAACCAGTGCCTAACGATCCACCGGTGAGCGCATGGTGACGAACTCCTCAGCCAGTGTCGGGTGTACCCCGATCGTGTCGTCAAACTGGCGTTTGGTGGCACCGGCTTTCAGCGCAATAGCCAAGCCCTGGATAATCTCACCTGCCTCCGGACCGACCATATGGCAACCGAGTACCACATCTGTTTTGGCATCGACCACCAGCTTCATCAGCGTCCGCTCCTGATTATCGGTCAGCGTCAGCTTCATCGGGCGGAAGCTGCTTTCGAAGATGCGCACTTCATGCCCCGCCTTGCGGGCATCTTCTTCAGTCAGGCCGACAGTGCCAATATTGGGCAGGCTGAAAACGGCAGTTGGAATATGCGTGTATTCCACCGCCCGGTAATCTTCAGGCTTGAACAGACGTCGTGCTACAGCCATACCTTCAGCCAGCGCCACCGGCGTCAGCTGCACACGACCGATCACGTCACCGATGGCCAGAATCGACGGCTCGCTGCTTTGATAGTTTTCATCAACCTCGACAAAGCCTTTCTTATCGAGCTTGACGTTAACGTGCTCCAGCCCAAGGTTATCAAGCATGGGTCGACGCCCGGTAGCATAGAACACGCAGTCGGTGTTCACCTGCTGACCATTCTTGAGAAATAGCTGGAGACTGCCGTCGGCCAGCTTTTCGATGCGCTCGATGTCCGCATTGAATTGCACGTCCATGCCGCGCTTGGCCAGTTCCTCGTGCAGATGGGTGCGCACGCTGCCATCAAAACCGCGCAGAAACATCTCGCCGCGATACATCAGCGTGGTGTCGGCGCCAAGGCCATGGAAAATCGAGGCGAACTCGACCGCGATATACCCGCCTCCGACAACCACGATACGTTTTGGAAGCTGATTGAGATGAAACGCCTCGTTGGAGGTAATGGCGTGCTCGCGACCCGGGATATCCGGCATCTGCGGCCATCCGCCGGTGGCAATCAGAATATGTTCAGCGCTGTAGGTCTGGCCGTTGATTTCAACCTCGTGCGGCCCTTTGAGCGCGGCATGCCCTTCAAGCAACGTCACTCCACTGTTGACCAACAGGTTGCGATAAATGCCGTTGAGGTGCTGGATCTGGCGATCCTTGTTGGCAATCAGCGTTTGCCAATCAAAACCGGGCTCGCCCGTCGTCCAGCCAAAGCTTTTTGCCTGCTCGAAATCTTCAGCGTAATGCGCGCCGTAAACCAACAGCTTTTTCGGCACACAGCCTACGTTGACGCAAGTGCCGCCCAGGTAACGGCTCTCGGCCACTGCCACACGCGCACCAAAACCAGCAGCAAAACGTCCGGCGCGCACACCGCCGGAACCGGCACCGATTACAAAAAGGTCGAAGTCGTAAGCCATGCAAATCTCCTAAGCAGAGCTACAGCATATCAGCCAGAAACGACAAAGCCACCCGAAGGTGGCCTTGTCCTGCAAGCAAGTCTGAAAAGATCTCAGGTGCTTAGCTGCCTTTCTTGTAGAAGTGCTCGAAGCAGAAGTTGGTCGCTTCGATGTAGCCTTCGGCGCCGCCGCAGTCAAAGCGGGTGCCTTTGAATTTGTAAGCCAGCACGTTGCCTTCTGCAGCCTGCTTCATCAGAGCATCGGTGATCTGGATTTCGCCACCCTTGCCTGGCTCGGTCGCTTCGATTTTGGCGAAGATGTCCGGAGTCAGGATGTAACGACCAATGATCGCCAGGTTGGAAGGCGCATCTTCAGGCTTCGGCTTTTCAACCATGTCAGTGACGCGAAACAGGCCTGGCTTGATTTCTTCGCCCGCGATAACGCCATATTTCTGCGTTTCGTTGGCAGGGACTTCCTGAATTGCAACGATAGAGCAGCCATAGTGCTTGTGCAGCTTGACCATCTGCGCCAGGACGCCTTCGCCGTCGAGGTTGACGCAAAGGTCATCCGCCAGCACGACGGCAAATGCTTCGTTACCGATCAGCGGGCGGCCGCTGAGGATCGCGTGGCCCAAACCCTTCATTTCGGTCTGGCGAGTGTAGGAAAAGCTGCACTCGTCGATCAGCTTACGGATACCAACCAGGTATTTTTCCTTGTCGGTGCCCTTGATCTGGGTTTCCAGCTCGTAGCTGATGTCGAAATGGTCTTCCAGCGCGCGCTTGCCGCGACCGGTGACGATGGAGATTTCGTTAAGGCCTGCAGCAAGAGCTTCTTCCACGCCGTATTGGATCAGTGGCTTGTTGACCACTGGCAGCATCTCTTTAGGCATGGCTTTGGTCGCTGGCAAAAAGCGAGTGCCGTAACCGGCTGCGGGGAACAAGCATTTCTTGATCATAAAAGTCCTTTATAAGGGCTGTTGGCGTTAGCGGCGCAGTCTAATCAGGCGGCGATCACCTTACAATGGCACGCCTCTGGCCTTTCGATGCCATGGTAGAGGAATCCCCGAGCAGATAGTTCCGCTCGATTGTAGATTTAAAGAACATCAAAGCGTCGTTGAGTATCCGGTTTCGTACAAACCCCATCGACTTCCTACCTACGAAAAACCCCTGTTCTGATCAACAGATCCGGTCGTTTAAGCAAGTGCCCGAAACCCCATGCAAGCGTAGCCGAACGCGATTTGACGCGTAGGAATTATCTCAAGGCAAAGCGCAGGAGACAGCCACGCAACTGACGCTTTATGATGCGCACCTGCATAGCCAACCGCGAGACCGCTGCAATGTCACAAGTAAAAAACATAAATGGTTACCTGATCAAAAAACTCCAGGATGGCCAATGGTGGGCATGTTCGGCTGAAGGCGAAGCCATCGCGGGTCCATTTGCCAGCGAAGAGGCTGCTGTTGAAGTGGCAGCCGTCCTGCAGGATCAGCCAAAAGCTGCGCGCCGACGGACCTGAAAACAACCCCTGCTTGCGATGCATAGAATGATGTCGGAACGATGGCTCTCTAGATCAGTCATAGCACCAGAACCTTGAACCTACTCCCCCGCTTATCCTGAAGAAGTACAAAGACATGATCAGAGTTTTGTCCATTATTGCTGTACTGGGCCTTACTGGCTGTGCAACCGCTTCCAACACATACCTGAAAAACGGCAGACAGGGCTTGAACATCGATTGCTCGGGCGAAGCGATGTCATGGGCGAGCTGCTATGAAAAAGCAGATGCATCCTGCGCCGGGACCGGCTATGAAATCGTCGGTACCGACGGCACGCCACAGCCTCCCGAAAGCGACAAGACTCTCGGGGTCGACGTGGGCAACTACAAGAACCGCAGCGTGCTGGTTGTGTGCAAGTAAAGAGGCTTAACCCGAAATACAGAACGTCGCAGCATGCTGTACGTCTTTGGGCCGGATCGGCATATTGGACAACCGCTCGTAGACCTTGATCGTGCTGCCACCTGAGCGGTTTTCAACATCCAGAATCGCTGCAGGATCTTTGCTGAATTTCTGCGCAACGATTACCCGCAAGCCATCATGATGAGGCTCGATCAGCGGCGGCTTGCGGCTGTCAGCAATTTTGCCGACGAAACAGTCGGTGTATTCCTTCGGAGTTTTGCCAGACATCACGTTCATGGTCGCTGGGGAATGTTCGATATCTGCGACGGTGGCGCAGCCAGTCATCGCCAGAGCCAAAATTACGACAGCCAATTTCATACAATCCTCCCGGTAAAAGTCCTACGACAAGCCTGACGTGAATTAAATCCCGTATAAAGTCGTTTTTAGCGAGATGATTGCAATAAACCCTGAATCGCCGATAAATGCCGACCTGCACCATGTTATCGTTTTGATTTTCGAAAAAAGCCTTACCGCCGGAGACACCCATGAAATTCGTACACCAGCGCGAGCACCTCAATGAAGACGATCTGGTCGTCATTGAGTGTTCTCAGCTCTGCAACATCCGCCTGATGAATGACTCGAACTTCCGGACCTTCAAAAACGGTGGCCGTCATACCTATCACGGCGGTGCATTCGACAAGTTTCCGGCCAAAATCGCCGTTCCGAGCACTGGGTTCTGGAATATCACCATTGATACTGCCGGGCGCAAAATGGATACCAATGGTGGGCGCAAGACCAATTTCACGCATTCGATCAAAATCGTTCGTCGTTCGACGTCCCGACTGAGCTGATCAATACCCGCAAATCAGGAGCCAACGTGAACACGCCTGCCCCACGAACCACCAAATACGCAGTGAGCTACAAACTCAATGGCGAACGCCGCTTTGAATTCGCTCAATTACAGTCCGCATCTGCCGAAGAGGCAAGAAGCGCTCTGGAGAAGATGCACGGTGATAGCGGCGATGTCATTAGCGATGTGAAGGTCAGTAAGGCCCTGTGATTCCGCTACTGATCCAAGTGGCGCAAGATATTCAAGGGCGGTAAACACTGCACCTGTAGGCGCTGCCGAAGGCTGCGATGGCGGTGTATCAGAATGAATGCTTCGCAGCCTTTGGCAGCGCCTACGGCACTTTGAAGGAATCCCAATTCCATGAAGCGGCAAAGCACGACGCCGATCACCTTCGACCTGTTCGCTGAGGAGCCCATGCAAAGCAACCCCATGGAGCAGATCGGCCCTTGCTCATGGGTGTTGCGCGGGTTTGCGCTGGCGGATATTGAGCGCTTGTTGCCCGCCCTGGAAGACACGCTCAGCAAAGCCCCCTTCCGGCACATGGTGACGCCGGGTGGTTTCACCATGTCGGCAGCCTTGAGCAGTTGTGGCAGCTTTGGCTGGATGACTGATCGCAGCGGCTATCGCTACACCCCAACCGATCCGCAAACCCAACGCCCATGGCCGGAGATTCCCACGGCATTCATGGAACTGGCGCAGCGTGCCGCCCATGTCTGCGGTTTTCCGGGTTTTGCTCCCGACGCCTGCCTGATCAACCAGTACGTCCCTGGGGCAAAGATGTCCCTGCATCAGGACAAAGACGAAACGCACTACGAATGGCCGGTGGTTTCGGTTTCTCTAGGGTTGCCCGCGATCTTTCTCTTTGGCGGCCACCAGCGCAGTGACAAGACCCAACGCGTAGCGCTGCTGCATGGCGACGTCGTGGTCTGGGGTGGCGAAGACCGACTGCGCTTTCATGGTGTCCTGCCAATCAAGCCCGGTCATCATCCGTTGCTGGGCGAGCAACGAATCAACTTCACCTTCAGGCGCGCCTACTAGGCTAGCGGGCCGCAGGCTCATTGGCAGCGCGTGATTTGACGGGGCAAACCACCCGGTGCAGGTTAAGCGCGGTATTGATGATGCCTATATGGCTGAACGCCTGAGGGAAATTGCCCAGCATGCGCTTTTCCCGAGGGTCGTATTGCTCGGCGAGCAACCCCAGGTCATTACACAACCCACACAGACGATCGAACAACGCCGCGGCCTCCTCCTCACGGCCCATGAGCACGTAGACATCCGCGAGCCAGAACGAACACACCAGGAATGTCCCTTCATGACCGGCTACACCGTCAACGCTGCGCTCGGTGTCATAACGCAACAGAAGACCGTCCTGAATGAGATGCTTCTCGATGGCCGCAACCGTGCCAACCACTCGCGGATCATCGGCCGGTAGAAAACCGGTCAGCGCAATCTGCAGCAAACTGGCATCCAGCGCTGAGGAACCGTAGGTCTGGGTGAAACTGCCCACATTCGGATCGTAACCGTTGAGGCAGACATCCGCGTGAATTTCATCAGCGACCTTGCGGTAATGAACCGCCAGCGCCCGCTCTTCTTCGGTTTGTGCGGACTCCGCGAGCAGCTTCGAATTGCGGTCAAAGGCCACCCAGGTCATGACTTTGGAGTGGGTAAAATGGCGCGGCTCGGAACGAATCTCCCAGATGCCCTTGTCAGGCATGTGCCAGACTTTCTCCAGGAACGGCATTATCACGCGTGAAATCGCGATGCTGCGGGGCGGCCTGGGCAAACCACCTTTAATGGCCTGAATCATGGCGTCGGCGACTTCGCCATAGACATCCAGCTGCATCTGCGTAGCGGCACCGTTGCCGATCCGCACCGGGCGCGAGCCTTCGTAGCCATTGAGCCAAGGCAACTCGAACTCTGGCAGTCGTCTTTCACCCCCAAGCCCATACATGATCTGGATCTGCTCAGGATTACCCGCCACCGAGCGCATCAACCATTCGCGCCAGGCGGCCGCCTCCTCGAAGAAGCCGAGATTCATGAACGCCAGCAGCGTCATCGTCGCATCACGCAGCCAGCAGTACCGATAATCCCAGTTGCGTTCACCGCCCAGTTGTTCGGGCAGCGACGTGGTGACCGCCGCGACAATACCGCCCGTAGGCTGATAGGTCATTGCCTTCAAGGTAATCAACGAGCGTTTGACCTGCTGCGTCCAAGGTCCGACGTCAGGACAGCGCTCGGAAAATTCAAGCCAGAAATATTCGGTCTCGGCCAGCGCCGATTCAGCGTCGATGGCGTCATGGAGGCCTTCAAAGGACGCCTGATGGGTCAGGACAAACGCTTCGCGCTGACCTTCAGCAATCTGGAAATGGCAGCCGGTGTGATGATCAAATGCGCGCAAGGGTTCAGGGGCACGCAGCACCAGCATTTCCGGGCCTGCCACCGCTGTCAGCGTCTTCCCGCCCTTGTTTTCGACCCATGGCACACTGCTGCCGTAGTCAAAGCGAATCGCAAGGTCCATTTCGAAAGACACTTGCCCACTCAGACCGACGACCATCCTGACCACATGGCTACCCTCGCCCGGCGGCATGAAGTCAATGAGCATGGCGCGCCCGGTAGCGGTTTCGAACAGCGTTTCAAGAATCAGGGTGCCCTCCCGATAACGCCGCTCGGTGCTGATCAAAGGCTCATTGGGGGCAAGCTTCCAGCGTCCGTTATCGACGTCACCCAAGAGCGCGGCAAAACAGGCCGGTGAATCAAATCGCGGGAAACACAGCCAGTCCAGCGAGCCATCTCGGGCGACGAGCGCGGCCGTTTTGCAATTGCCGAGCAATGCGTAGTCTTCGATCAATGCAGCCATGAACAGCTTCCATCATCGGGGGAACATCAACTGCCGTTCAGCGCGGCAGCATGTAGCGCTCAATGGCGCTGGCGACTCCATCTTCCTGATTACTGCCGGTAACGACATCGGCCTGATCGCGAACGCTCTCCTCAGCCTGCCCCATGGCAACTGAAAACCCGGCTTTAAGGAACATCGCGACATCGTTGCCGCCATCACCGATGGCAGCGGTATGAGCCATATCGACGCCCAACTGCCCGGCTAGCGTGACCAGTGCATTGCCTTTGTTGGCATCCAGTGCAGTCACATCCAGATAGTAAAGCTGCGAACGTGCGGCGAAGGCCTGACCAGCAATCATCGGGTTGAGGGTTGTTTCGAGCTGCTTCAGGAGTTCGAAATCGGTACTGGCGGCGACGATCTTGTCGACGCGATCCAGCCACGGCTCGAAGCTTTCAACCTGAACCGGTTCATAACCGAGCGTCGTACGTTCGTGCTCGACGTAATCCCCCTGCGGATCGATCAGGAACCACTGATCATCGGCGAATACCCAAACAGCTACGGCATATCCGGAGAACAGCTCGATGCATGTCCGTGCGGCGACCGGGTCAATGCGATAGGCAACCAGAACGCTGCCGTCCGGGGCAACGATATTTGCACCGTTAAAGCCTGCGGTCGGCAGATCCACGCCCAGGGCTTCGATCTGTTCGCGCATGGCACGCGGCGGACGACTGCTGGCCACGGTGAACAGGATTCCGGCATCGCGCAATCTGGCAACCGCGTCGACAGTCGCCTGGCTCAAGCTGTGGTCGGGACGCAATAAAGTCCCATCGATATCGGAAAGTACGAAGCGAACTTGCGGTGTCTGTACTTCAGGCATTGATATCCCGCCATTCTCGACCGTCTTTGCCCAGCAATGCATCCGCAGAAGCAGGTCCATCGCCCCCTGCGGGATACAGCTCGACCTGAGGATTTTTCTGCCAGGCATCCAGGAAGGGCTGCACAGCACGCCAACCGTTTTCAATATTGTCGGCACGCTGGAACAGGGTCTGGTCACCGGTCAGGCAGTCATAGATCAAGGTTTCATAGCCCGTCGATGGCTGCATCTCGAAGAAGTCTTTGTATTCAAAGCCCAGTTCAATATCTTCCATCTGCAAGGTCGGCCCGGGCCGCTTGGCGTACAGATCAAACCACATGCCTTCATTGGGCTGGATATGGATGCGCAGGTAATTAGGCTTGATACGGTCGACTTCGGTGTCGCGAAACTGCGCATAAGGCGCAGGCTTGAAGCAAATCGCAATCTCGGTGCTGCGCGTGCTCATGCGCTTGCCGGTCCGCAAGTAAAACGGCACGCCGACCCAGCGCCAGTTATCGATCATGACCTTGAGCGCCACGTAGGTTTCAGTGGTACTGGCCGGATCAACTTTGTTTTCCTGGCGATAACCCGGCACATCAGAACCCTCTCTGCTGCCTTCCGAGTACTGACCGCGCACGGAGTTGGCCAGTGCCTCCTCTTCAGACCACGGACGAATCGCGCCGATGACCTTCGCCTTCTCGCCGCGAACCGCATCGGCACCAAAAGCTGCCGGAGGCTCCATGGCGACCATGGCCAGCAGCTGGAACAGGTGATTAGGCACCATGTCCCGCAATGCACCGGTGTTTTCGTAAAAACTGCCACGTGTCTCCACCCCCACCGTCTCGGCGGCAGTGATCTGAACGTGATCGATGTAGTGATTGTTCCAGAAGGATTCGAACAGGGCGTTGGAAAAGCGGCTGACCAGAATGTTCTGTACCGTTTCTTTGCCCAGGTAGTGATCAATACGGTAGATCTGCTTCTCGGTCATGACCTTGAGCAAGCATTCATTGAGTGCGACAGCGCTGGGCAAGTCCGAGCCAAAAGGCTTTTCGATGACTACCCGGCGAAACTGGCCGGCCGCTTCATTGAGCAGGCCCGAAGACCCGAGGCGCGTGGCAACCTCACTGAAGAAGCGCGGCGCGGTTGCCAGATAGAACACCGCATTGCCGGTACCGGTACTTTTGATTTTGCCGGCGATATCGCCGTAGGTGGAGTCATCAAGGAAGTCGCCCTGTACATAGCTGATCCGGCCAGCCAGTTTGCTCCACAGCTCGGGATCCAGAGGATCCTTACCGTCATCAGCAACCTTGCTGGCTGCTTCCTGACGAATAAAATCCTCGAGCTTTTTCGCAAAATCCGCATCGCTGATCGCGTTGTGGTCAACGCCGACGATGTACAGGTTTTCATCAACCAGACCGTCCCTGCTCAGGTTGTACAGCGCCGGCATCAGCAGGCGCTTTACAAGGTCCCCATGGGCACCGAACAGGAACAGCGTGGTAGGTGGCGCAACTTCAGGCGTTTGCCGGGTATTGCTGCGCGATAGCCCCATTATTTAGGACCTTCCTTGTGGCCGCCGAAGCCAAAGCGCATTGCCGAGAGCATCTTGTCTGCGTAAGAGCTCTTCTGACGCGAACGGAAACGGGCAAACAGCGCACTGGAAAGCACCGGGACAGGAACGGCCTGCTCCATGGCAGCCTCGATCGTCCAGCGCCCTTCACCGCTATCCGCCACAGCACCGGAATAAGCGTCCAGTTGCGGATCAGTTGCCAGCGCATCGGCAGTCAGGTCCAGCAGCCAGGAGGAGACTACGCTGCCGCGACGCCAGACTTCGGCGATATCAGCCATGTTCAGATCGAAGCGTTGCTCGACGGGGAGGTTTTCCGAGTTCTTCTGCTTGAGGATATCGAAGCCTTCGGCAAAGGCCTGCATCATGCCGTACTCGATACCGTTGTGAATCATCTTCACGAAGTGACCTGATCCGGCCGGACCTGCGTGAATGTAACCGCGCTCCGCACGGTCATCGGCAGAATTGCGGCCCTTGGTGCGCTCGACCGAACCCATGCCTGGGGCCAGGGTCGCGAAAAGCGGATCGAGGCGCGTGACTACGTCAGCTTCGCCACCAATCATCATGCAATAGCCGCGCTCAAGGCCCCATACGCCGCCGGACGTGCCCACGTCGACGTAATGCAGCCCCTTGGCCGTCAGCGCCTGAGCACGACGAACGTCGTCTTTATAGAAGGTGTTGCCGCCGTCAATGATCACGTCGTCTGCATCAAGCAGATCACTCAGGACATTGATGGTTTCTTCAGTTGGCTCACCTGCTGGAAGCATGACCCAGATGGCGCGCGGCTTGTCCATGGCGGCTACCAGCGCGGGCAAATCGGCTACCGCAGTCGACCCTTCCTTGGCGAGGGCGCTGCGAGACGCTTCATCACGGTCGTAAACCACGGTGGTGTGGCCATTGAGCATGAGGCGTCTTGCAATATTGCCGCCCATGCGGCCCAGTCCGATGATTCCAAGTTGCATGCTGGTGCTCCGTAATTCGCGATAAAACAAAAAAATGTTACCTCATTGTACAGCTCACTTCGTTGTGAGCCAGCCATGAGCATGATTTTTAAAGCTGCAGATTCGCGCAAACCCAGTCACTGCGGGGCCTACAGGGTGGCTAATGGACACCACCATAAAAACAGGCACAATCACGAACAAGAAACGTTCGCGACCCTCCAAAATAAAAAAGTTCCATTTTTGCGCAAAAGAAATCAGAATTGTGGCCGATAGAGAGGTAAGCAGAGGCGAGTCGGGGATCGATAGTCATTTGCCAGGACCTTTCATGTTGAATCCGCCATTTGCGAGGTGAGCAATGGGCACTGTACTACCGGCAACCGCACCACAAACTCTCTATGTCACTATCCGTCGTGACGAACTGCGCCAGCTTAGAGAAGAGCGCGAACAGTTGCTGAGCAAGGTCGCTCATTTGAGCCTCATGCTGCAACAATCCCAGCTGATGATCAGCAGCAACGCCCTTCAAGCCTGAGCCCCATACACTCGTTGCCTCCGAGCAACGCAGCATGACGAATAGCGGCAAGCCCTATCAGTCGGCTTGCCCCTGGCAGCACCCTCCTCCGAATTCCTTTGTTATCTATCTTAAGAACCACTCTAAATTCGAGTTTCAACACAGCAACGCCTGCTGGAATTGAAACGTATTCTGCAGGAGTGTCCCATTTTTGCTGGGCAAGAACGCGGTATCAGGGACACAGGAGTCTCCTACAAGGCTGGCGCTTTACATGAGACAGTGCGGCACCCCCTGAGAACCACTCGTTTCCAGGTTTGGCTTCTGGGGAGCTCTACCTCAAAATCTCCGACCAGACACTCTTATCTAACGTTAAACCCCGGTGAAGGTTTACCGCGATTAAAGCGTCTTCTGCCAGAACATGGCCTTGCCCATCTGCGGGTCCAGTTCATAGCCGGCAAAGCCAAGTTTTCGATAGGCACCCTGAGCAATAAGATTGCCCTCCAGCACTTCGAGGGTCAGCTTGCAGCAGCCACGCTGGCGGGCGATTTCTTCGACTTTCGCCAGCATCTTCTGGCTGATACCCAAACCGCGATACTGGCCCAGCACTGCAACATCGTGAATGTTGACCAGTGGCCGACACTGGAAGGTTGAAAAACCTTCGAAGCAATTGACCAGCCCTACCGGCTCGCCAGCGATGAATGCCAGGACGCTGAATGCATGGGGGCGCTTGGCCAGTTCGATGGCCAGTTGTTGTTGGGCATCAAGCGATAATGATGTACCACCTCCCATGACATCTTCAGCGTACTGATTGAGCATGAAGCCGATCGCTTGCGCATGCACCGGATTGGTGTAGCTGGCTTGCAGTACCAAAACTTCAGGGCTATCCATTACATCCTCTATACAACTGCATAATCATGAATGTGCCGGACTCGAATCGAGCCGGTTAGCCGATTCTATATCGCCGCACATGAAAATGTTTCGGATTGAGATCAGGAAATACCCACGGTTGCCCCATGAAATAGCGCCATACGCACCAATAAAAGGCCGAGGTCGTCGTAGGAGATTATTTCTGCCCTATGCAGGCTCCTCCCATCCCCGCGTCTTAAGCCTGAACGCGCTATCGTCCAACAATCCGACGGCCGGTCATTCGCCTGCCCCATGGTGTTTTTTATCGCTCTAACATAGCGCAGTGCGGCATTTCGCCACACATAACGGGTGATCTCACCCCCCTGTAATCAGGCTCTGAAGCCCAGACCAGACATTTCCCACAAAAAAAGTCGAAACTTTCCAATGAACGCACAGGTCATCTGATAACAGCGCCTATGCTGATGGCTGAGCCTGCACTTTTTAGCAATACCTGTCTGTCCGTGAAGAACGCAAACAGTAAATGGGTACTGATCTTGCGTAGTGCTTGTGTGTCCGGCCATAGGACATGGCCAATAACAAATCTGATGCAGTACCGATACTGTATTGAATGGGGAGAAATCGATGATTAGCGCCGCTGTCAAAACCCAGAAGGGAGAGAGTTTTAACCAGCCGGCCAGCGAGCTGACTCATCTGCCGGTCTTCGCTACGACGAGCGTTCCAATGCTGCAACTGCCTGCCGCTACACAGCCCATGATCGTGTCGAGCAACAGACGTAAAGTCCTGTTTGTGACTTCCGAGCTGGCTGACCTGGTGAAAACCGGGGGACTGGGTGATGTTTCTGCCGCGCTGCCGCGAGCCATGCGCCACCTGCACGACGTCCGCGTGCTGATTCCCGGCTACCCGCAAGTCCTTAACAGTGGCAATCCAATTCATGTCATCAGCCAATTGGGTGGCCATGCAGCGCTGCCGCCTTGCAAGATTGGCCGGATGGACATGAAGGACGGCCTGGTGATTTATGTACTGATCTGCCCGGAATTGTATGAGCGCGAAGGTACGCCTTACGCCGACAATCAGGGACGTGACTGGTCCGACAACCATATTCGTTTTGCCCGTCTGGGCCTGGCTGCCGCTGAATTCGCGGCGGGCGCGGTAAAAACCCAGTGGAGTCCCGAGCTGGTTCACGCGCACGACTGGCCTGCGGGTCTGGCTCCCGCTTACATGAAGTGGCGCGGACAGACTACACCGACCATTTTCACCATTCACAACCTGGCTTATCAAGGCACTGTCAGCACCGCGTCTGCCCGCGAACTGGGCATTCCGGATGAAGCGTTGAGCGCCGAAGGCATGGAGTTCTACGGCAAGCTTTCCTTCATCAAGGCGGGTATGGCTTACGCCAGCCACATCACCACGGTCAGCGCGACCTATGCCAAGGAAATCACCACCCCCGAGTTCGGTTGCGGTCTGGAAGGTTTCCTGCAGCATAAAGCCAATCGCGGTCAGCTCAGCGGTATCCCGAACGGCATTGACGCCAGTTGGGACGCAGCCACTGACGAGCATTTGATTTGCCACTTCGCGCCGAATGAATGGCAGCGCAAGGAAATCAACGCCGACCACGTACGTGAATTGTTCGAGCTTGAGCCGTCCAGTGGCCCGCTGTTCGCAGTCGTTTCGCGTCTGGTCTACCAGAAGGGTCTGGACCTGACCATCGGTGTTGCCGAACACATCGTCAACAATGGTGGCCAGATCGCAATCATCGGTCGCGGGGAGCCAGAAGAAGAAGACGCCATGCGCGCTTTGGCAGAACGCTTCCCCGGGAAAATAGGTGTCCGTATCGGCTTCAACGAAACCGATGCCCGCCGCATGTTTGCAGGCAGTGACTTCCTGTTGATGCCGTCGCGTTACGAACCGTGCGGTCTGAGCCAGATGTACGCTCAGCGTTTCGGCTCTCTGCCGGTCGCCCGCAACACCGGCGGCCTCGCTGACACCATTGAAGACGGCGTGACAGGCTTCCTGTTCAACGAGTCAACGGTCGAAAGCTACAAAGAAGCATTGAACCGCGCCTTCAAGGTGTTCTCCAATCCTTCACTGATCAACGCCATGCGTTGCCGGGCAATGGCAGCCCCGTTTAACTGGCACCAAGCGGTAGAGCCTTACGCAGAGCTCTATCAGGACCTGTTGAAAAAGAACGTGGGTGCCGCACTTCATTATTGATTAAGGGGTCAACGGATGCCTCTGCGTACGGACGAGAACTGGCGCCACGGCGCCGTTTTACTGGATTCTGGCCACACGCGGTTCGCCCTCTGGGCACCCGACGCCTATTACGTCAGTCTAGAACTCGAGGGTGGCCAGTCTCTGGCCATGCTCCCGCAAAACGAAGGATGGTTTGTACTCGAGGCCCGCTGTCCGGCGGGCACTCGCTACCGGTACAACATCGACGGGGAACTTGAAGTCCCTGATCCTGCCTCCCGCGCCCAATCCTCTGATGTCCATTCCCATAGCGTAGTGGTCGATCCCCTCGCCTATGAATGGCAGAACACTGGCTGGCTGGGTCGTCCCTGGTACGAAGCGGTCATTTACGAGCTGCACGTCGGATCACTGGGTGGCTATGCCGGGGTCGAGGCTCATCTGGAGCGTCTGGCCGGGCTTGGGGTAACAGCCATTGAGCTTATGCCCATCGCGCAATTCCCCGGCGAACGTAACTGGGGCTACGACGGTGTATTGCCTTACGCGCCACAGTCCTCGTACGGGACGCCGGAGCAACTCAAGCACCTGATCGATACGGCCCACGGCCATGGTTTGATGGTGATCCTTGACGTGGTCTACAACCACTTCGGCCCGGACGGCAATTATCTGGGCCGCTACGCCAAAGGATTCTTCCGCAACGACGTGAAGACGCCGTGGGGCGATTCCATTGATTTCCGGCGTCGGGAAGTGCGCGACTTCTTCATCGATAACGCGCTGATGTGGCTACTTGAATACCGGTTCGATGGGTTGCGGATGGACGCCGTGCATGCGATCAACGACGACACCTTTTTGCCGGAATTCGCGCAGAGGGTTCGTGAGCAGATCGACGCGCCGCGGCATGTCTGGCTCAACCTGGAAAACGAGTTCAACCAGGCCAGCCTGCTGGAACAGGGCTACGACGCGCAATGGAACGATGACGGTCATAATACGCTGCACGTAATACTGACTGGCGAAACCGACGCGTACTACACCGATTTCGCCCACGAGGCCACCCAAAAGCTGGCGCGCTTACTCAGCCAGGGCTTTGTCTATCAGGGCGAGCCAACTCGTCACGGCCACACACGTGGCGAATCCAGCGGGCATCTGCCGCCTAGCGCGTTTGTCCTGTTCCTGCAGAACCACGATCAGATCGGCAACCGGGCCTTTGGCGAGCGCCTGCCGCAAATCTGCCAAGCACCCGCGTTGCGTGCCGCCACAGCCTTGTGGCTGCTTTCTCCGATGATCCCATTGATGTTCATGGGCGATGAATGGGCGGCGAGTGAGCCGTTCCTGTTCTTCACCGATCATCACGGCGAACTGGCGGATGCAGTCCGTGAAGGCCGACGCAGTGAGTTTGCCGACTTCGCAGCCTTTGCTGACGAAGAGAAACGCGAACACATTCCCGACCCTAATGACCCGGCAACCTTCGAAGCCTCCAGACCGGCTTTTGACGCGGTGTATCTGGAAACCGACAAAGGCAGCGACCACCGCAACTGGCTTGAGCTCTATCGGCAGCTTTTGGCGCTGCGTCATCAGCAAATCGTACCTCGCTTGCCGGGCAGTCATGCCTTGGGTGCTGAAGTGCTGAGTGAAGGTGCAGTGACGGCGCGCTGGAGAATGGGCGACGGCGCTGTGCTGCGCATCGATATCAACCTGACTGAACATGCAGTCACCGCGCCTCAGTGGAAAGGCGGCAGCGTTGTTTTCGAAACCCTGCCAAACGCGGCAGAACTTTCCCGGCGAGGCATCCTCAATCCATACACGGCCATTGTCAGCCTGATAGCAACCGATGTTCTGGAGGAACAGGATGAGCAATGAGCAATTAGAGAGCCTGGCGGCAGAAGCAGGCTTGTCCGTGGACTGGATTGATGCAAATGGACGGGCGCAAAGGGTCAGCCCTGAAGTGTTGAGCAAGGTGCTGGGCTGCCTGGGTTTTCCGGCTGATGACAATCTGCAGATCGACGCCAGCCTGCAACGTTTGAAAGTTGCCCATCACCAACCGACCCCTCCTCCTTTGCTGACCGTGGACCATGGCAGCAATCTGGATCTGAGTGCCTGGTTTGAACCGGGCACACCTTTCGTCCTGCACCTGGAAGACGGCGCGACCATCGACGCCAACCTGACCGCCGATGGGAGCCTGCCTGCTTTGGCTCCAGTGGGTTATCAGCAGCTGAACATTGCCGGTCAACACCTGACGATTGCCGTTGCACCGCAGACTTGCTTCAGCATGGCCATGGCGACCGACAGCCGCGTTCCGCGAGCGTGGGGGCTGACGGTTCAACTGTACGGCCTGCGCCGCGAAGGCGACGGCGGCTTTGGCGATACACAAGCGCTGGAAAGTCTCGCACGCGCCGCCGGAGAACGCGGCGCTCACGCTTTGGCGATCAGCCCTGTACACGCGATGTTCGCCAATGATCCTCATCGCTACAGCCCGTACTCGCCCTCCAGTCGCCTGTTTCTCAACAGCCTGTATTGCTCGCCCGGCGCCATTCTAGGGGAACGTGCGTTGCGCATGGCCATAGCAGAATCCGGTCTGAGTGATGAGCTGAAGCGCCTTGAAGAGCTGCCACTGATTGATTGGCCCGCCGCTGCCGGCGCCAAACTGAAAGTCCTGCACAAGCTGTATGACGCCTTCAGCGGCAGTGACCACCCGCTGCACGAGGACTTCAACAGCTTCCGCCGCAGCGCTGGCGAAGCACTGGAAAACCACTGCCGCTTTGAAGCCATTCGCGACGAGTGCCCGCGTCTGGGCATGAGCGACAACTGGCATGAATGGCCAGATGAGTTCAAGAATCCACGCAGCGAGGCCATCGCTCGCTTTGCCGCCAATCACAGCGAGCAAATCGGTTTCTATGCTTTTACCCAATGGCTGATGGCCCGTGGTCTGGAACGCGCACATGTCGCTGCCCGTAGCAGCGGCATGAGCGTCGGGCTGATTGCCGACCTCGCTGTGGGTGCAGATGGCGCTGGTAGTCAGGCCTGGAGTCGACAGGATGAATTGCTCTCGGCTCTCAGCGTGGGTGCTCCGCCGGACATTCTCAACCGCGCCGGACAAAGCTGGGGAATTTCCGCCTTCTCTCCTGAAGGTCTGAAGCGTAACGGCTTCCGTGCCTTCATCGAAATGCTGCGAGCAAACTTCGCTCATGCGGGCGGCCTGCGTATCGACCACATCATGGGCTTGCAACGTCTGTGGGTCGTGCCACTGGGTTCACCGGCCAGCGAGGGTGCCTACCTTAACTATCCGCTGGACGACATGCTTCGGCTGCTGAGCCTTGAATCCTGGCGGCACAAGGCAATTGTGCTGGGTGAAGACCTCGGCACTGTTCCGCCCGGCCTGCACGAAAAGCTGGCTGCCCGGGCCATTCTGGGCATGCGGGTGCTGCTGTTTGAACAAAACAACGCTAACTTCAAGCCCATTCTGGATTGGTCCGATCAGGCTCTTGCAACCACCAGCACTCACGACCTGCCGACGCTGGCGGGTTGGCTGGCGGAAAACGATATCGCCTGGAACCTGCGTCTGGGCATGGTCAACGAGCAGCAAGCGCAAGACTGGAGTGCAGACCGCCATCGCGAACGCGAAGGTCTGCGTAAGGTCTTGAGCCAGAACTCCACTAACTTCAGCGACGGACTTCCGGATGCAGAACAAATGATCGACGCCAGCATCCGCTATATCGGCCACACCCGCGCGCCTCTGGTGCTATTGCCAATGGAAGACGCCATGGGCCTGACCGAGCAATTCAACCTGCCTGGCGACACACCTCAACACCCCAACTGGCGCCGCCGTATCCCCGGCGACAGCGCAACGTTGATGGACCTCGAATCCGTGGCACGACGCGTTGAACTACTGTGTCAGGCACGCCTGCAAGCTGCGGAGCGCGATCAATGAGCCCGCGTCTGGAAACCCTGCGTGCCACGCAGCGCCTGCAATTTCACAAAGACTTCACTCTGGATGACGCCGTAGCGCTGGTGCCCTACTTCGCCAACCTGGGCATCAGCCATATCTACGCCTCGCCGCTCCTCAAGGCGCGGGCTGGCTCGATGCATGGCTATGATGTGGTCGATCCAAGGGTCATCAACCCGGAGCTCGGTGGCGAACCGGCGCTGCGTCGTCTGGTCAGCGCCTTGCGCGAACATGGCATGGGCCTGATTCTGGACATCGTGTCCAACCACATGGCAGTGGGCGGCAACGACAATCCGTGGTGGCTTGATCTGCTCGAATGGGGACGCAACAGCCCCTACGCGGACTTCTTCGACATTCAGTGGCACTCGCCGGATCCGTTGCTTAAAGGTCAGCTGCTGCTGCCGTTCCTCAGCACCGACTACGGCACTGTGCTTCAGGCCGGTGAGATTCCGTTGCGTTTCGACCCGGAACATGGCGTGTTCTACATTGAGCATTACCAGCACCATTTCCCGATCAACCCTGGCACTTACGGGCCGCTGCTTGAATCCGGTGAAAACCCGCTTCTGGATGAACTGAGCAAGCGCTTTGCCGCGCTCGATCAGTTCCCGCAGGCATGGGAACGGGCCAGACAAGCTCGCGCCGAGCTGGTCGAACTGGTCAAAGACAACGCCGTTATCAAAGCCATTGAGCTGGCCATGCAGCGCTACGACTCGACCACACCAGAAGGCTTTGATCGGCTGCACCGTTTGCTGGAGGCGCAGCATTACCGTCTGGCCAGCTGGCGCACTGCGGGGGACGACATCAACTGGCGGCGCTTCTTCGACATCAACGAATTGGGCGGCTTGCGAGTCGAGCGTTCCAATGTGTTCGAAGCCACCCACGGCAAGATCTTTGAGTTGATCAGCGAAGGCCTGGTCGACGGTCTGCGCATCGACCATATTGACGGTCTCGCAGACCCACGCGGTTACTGCCGGAAATTGCGCCGCCGGGTCAACACCCTGCTCGCTGCGCGTCCTGCGGGCACCGAACTGGCGCATTTGCCGATCTTCGTCGAGAAGATCCTCGGCCCTGATGAATCGCTGCGTGAAGACTGGGGTGTCGACGGCACCACCGGTTATGAGTTCATGAATCAGGTATCGCTGTTGCAGCATGATCCAAAAGGCCAGGAGTCTCTGGCTGAGCTTTGGAGCCGCATCAGTGAACGCACCGCTGACTTTGATCAGGAAGTGCTCGAAGCGCGTGACCTTGTGCTGCACGGCACCCTGGCCGGTGACTTCGAAAACGTTGCGCAGTCATTGCTGCAGGTTGCGCGCAGCGACCTGATGAGCCGTGACCTGACCCTGGGTGCGATTCGCCGGGCGTTGCTGGCACTGGTGGTGAACTTCCCGATCTATCGCACCTACATCAGTGTGTGCGGACGCTCGGCGGAAGATGACCGTTACTTCCAGCAAGCCATGCAAGGCGCACGCAACATGCTGAGCGAAGCTGACTGGCAAGTGCTGGATTATCTGCAGCGCTGGCTGGGTGGAGAGTCCTGGCGCAAGTTGCCACGAGGCAAGCAACGCAAGCTGAACAAAAATGCCTGCGTGCGTTTCCAGCAGCTCACCTCGCCAGTGGCCGCCAAGTCGGTGGAAGACACCTCGTTCTATCGCAGCGCAGTGTTGCTGTCGCGCAACGACGTAGGGTTCCATCCGCAGCATTTCAGTGCACCGGTTCAGGACTTTCACGATGCCTGCCTCGCGCGCATCAAGGCCTTCCCGGACAACCTGCTGACGACTGCGACCCACGACCACAAGCGCGGCGAAGACACTCGCACTCGTCTTGCCGTGCTCAGCGAATGCGCCGGTTGGTACAGCGAGCAAGTGGAGCGCTGGCGCCAATTGGCGGTGCCACTGAAAGGTGAAGAGAACCCGATCAGCCCTGGCGATGAGCTGATGCTGTATCAGGCGATGCTGGGCAGTTGGCCGCTGGACATGCAGGAGGATGAATTCGAAAGCTACGCAGAGCGCCTCATCAAGTGGCAGGAAAAAGCCTTGCGTGAAGCCAAGCTGCAGAGCAGCTGGAGCGCAGCCAACGAACCGTACGAGCGCGCATGCCGGGAGTTCCTGCAGAACATTCTGCTCAGCCCTCAAGGGCTCGCGTTGCGTCAGTCCCTGGGCGCTACCGCCAACCGTATCGCCACCAACGGTGCATTGAACAGTCTGGCGCAAACCTTGCTTCGTATGACTGCACCTGGCGTTCCTGATTTGTATCAGGGCACAGAGTACTGGGACTTCAGCCTGGTCGATCCGGACAACCGTCGCCCTGTCGATTACGCAGATCGGCAGGACGCGCTGAGTCAAACGTCCACTGTCAGTGATCTGCTGGGGTCCTGGCAGAACGGCAGGATCAAGCTAGCGCTTATCCATCAGGTGCTGAACAAGCGGGCTGAACATTCAGCGCTGTTCAGTCGGGGCGAGTATGTGCCGCTGGAGGTTCTGGGTGCGCATGCTGACAAGGTGATGGCATTTGCTCGGGTTCTTGACGAAGAACAGGCTATCGTTGTTGTGCCACGCCTGTGCAATGAACTATTGGGTACGGCCCAAACTCCATTCATCAATGCAGAAAATTGGGGGGATACACGGATTGTTTTACCGTTCGCGGATGCAAATCGAAGTTGGAAGGGACTTTTTTCAGACGCCGTAGTCACAACAGACAAGGAGTTGCTGCTCAGCGCAGCACTCGAGGAATTTTCTGTAAACCTGTTTATTCAGACTAAGTAAAACCTGGGAGTGTCGAGATGAGTGCCGACGAAAAGCGAATTCGCGAGTTTGCGTATCAGATATGGGAGTCGGAAGGGAAACCTTCCGGCCAGGACGCACGCCATTGGGAAATGGCTCGCAAGCTGGCTGAAGCTGAAGCGCTGGCTCCGGATAAATCCACCGCCCGCAAGGCAACCAAGCCCAAGCTGCCGAAGATTGACGCTAAACCGGCAGCTGATAAAGCCAAGACAGCTACTGCCAAGTCTGCGCCGAAGGCTGCCCCGAAGCCGGCCAGCAAGCCAGCTGCGGCACCGGCCGCTAAGCCGGCTGCCAAGCCTGCAAGCAAACCGGCTGCCGTGAAAAGCAAACCGGCTCCAACGGCGACTCAGGCCGAACAGCCTGCAAAGCCTGCCGCCAAGAAACCCGCAGCCAAGCCAGCAGCAAAAAAACCGGGCAAACCATCAGCGCCTTGATTCCTCCAAAGCGCAGCACCAACTCCTTACCGCAGGGATCACTTTCTTACCCATCGTGACCTGCGGTAACCCAGCATTTTTTACTTCGACTTTTTGTTGAAGCGCTCTCGCTTCGACTGCGGTTTCGGCCGCCCCGAAAAACACCAGCCGTCAGGAACGCACAATGAACACGCAGTCCAAAACCCCAAAGAAAGACAGTCCACAAGGTGCATCCGCCAAGGCCGATCAAGTCGAAGCCAGCGTTTCGCGTATTCGTGAAGGCCTTCCCTTCCCGCTCGGCGCCAGCTGGGACGGTCTCGGCGTAAACTTCGCGATCTTCTCGGCCAACGCTACCAAGGTTGAGCTTTGCCTGTTTGATTCCACGGGCGAAGTTGAACTCGAACGCATCGAGTTGCCGGAATACACCGACGAGATTTATCACGGTTATCTGCCTGACGCCCACCCGGGGCTGATCTACGGCTACCGTGTGTACGGCCCTTATGACCCGAAAAATGGTCATCGCTTCAACCACAACAAACTGCTGATTGACCCGTACGCCAAACAACTGGTTGGCGAATTGAAATGGTCCGAAGCACTGTTTGGTTACACCATTGGCCACCCGGACGGTGACCTCAGCTTTGACGAGCGCGACAGCGCGCCCTTCGTGCCGAAAAGCAAAGTGATCGACCCGGCGTACACCTGGGGCCGCGATCAGCAGATCAGCGTGCCGTGGGACAAGACCATCCTGTATGAAACCCACACCCGCGGTTTCACCATGCGTCACCCTTCGGTGCCAGATGAACTCAAAGGTACGTTCTCAGGGCTGATGGTTGCGGACGTGATCGATCACATTCGCAAGCTGGGCGTGACCTCTGTCGAATTGTTGCCGATTCACGCGTTCGTCAACGATCAGCATCTGTTGCAGAAAGGCATGACCAACTACTGGGGCTACAACAGTATTGCGTTCTTTGCCCCTGATCCGCGCTACCTCGCTCATGGCAAAATTGCCGAGTTCAAGGAAATGGTTGCACACATGCACCATGCCGGACTGGAAGTGATCCTCGATGTGGTTTACAACCACACTGCCGAAGGCAACGAGCTCGGCCCGACCCTGTCCATGCGCGGCATCGACAACGCCTCGTACTATCGCTTGATGCCTGACGACAAACGTTTCTACATCAACGATTCCGGCACCGGCAACACCCTGGACCTGAGCCACCCTTGCGTGCTGCAGATGGTTACCGACTCCCTGCGCTACTGGGCTTCGGAAATGCATGTCGACGGCTTCCGCTTCGACCTGGCAACCATCCTCGGCCGCTACCACGATGGCTTTGACGAGCGTCACAGCTTCCTCGTGGCTTGCCGCCAGGACCCGGTGCTGCGTCAGGTCAAACTGATCGCCGAGCCTTGGGACTGTGGTCCCGGCGGCTATCAGGTCGGTGGTTTCCCACCTGGCTGGATGGAGTGGAACGACAAATTCCGCGACACCGTACGCGCATTCTGGAAAGGCGATGAAGGCCAACTGGCAGACTTCGCCGGGCGCATGACCGCGTCGGGCAACATGTTCAATCAGCGCGGGCGCAGGCCTCAGGCTTCGGTGAACTTCATCACCGCGCACGATGGCTTCACCTTGCACGACCTTGTCTCTTATAACGACAAGCACAACGAAGCCAACGACGAAAACAATCAGGACGGCAGCAACAACAACCTGTCCTGGAACCACGGCGTCGAAGGTCCGACTGAAGATCCGGAAATCAACGCGTTGCGCTTGCGTCAGATGCGGAACTTCTTCGCCACCTTGCTGCTGGCTCAGGGTACGCCAATGGTGGTCGCCGGTGACGAGTTCGCCCGCACCCAGCATGGTAATAACAACGCCTACTGTCAGGACAGTGAGATTGGCTGGGTCAACTGGGATCTTGATGAAGACGGCAAGTCGCTGCTCAAGTTCGTCAAGCGCCTGATCAAGCTTCGTCTGACTTACCCGATCCTGCGTCGTAGTCGCTTCCTGGTGGGTGATTACAACGAAGAAATCGGCGTCAAGGATGTCACCTGGCTGTCTCCAGACGGCAACGAAATGGGCATCGAGCAATGGGAAGACGCACATGCCCGCTGCCTGGGCATGCTGATGGATGGCCGCGCGCAAGAGACCGGTATCCGTCGACCTGGCGCTGACGCAACCTTGCTGCTGGTGGTCAACTCGCATCATGACGGGGTCAACTTCACCCTGCCGCAGGTGCCTGAAGGCGAACACTGGACCTGCCTGATTGATACTAATCAGCCGGACATGAAAGCCAGTGAGCAATTTGGTTTTGGTGATCACTACACCGTTACTGCTCGCTCTCTGCTGCTGTTCGAACTGCAACACGATGAAAAAGCATGAGTCAGGCGCTCAGTGAGTTCCTCGACTGGCGCAAGCACGGCTATGCCGATACGCGTGCGCTGGGCGAATGCTTGCAGGCGCTGATTGACGAAGGGCTGGATCAGCTTCCCTTTCCTGCCAGCGGCCAGATCCTTGAGCGCTGGCAGGGACTGGCCTGCGTTGCCGGGCATGATCTGGGGTTGTGCAAATTGTATGAAGGCCATACCGATGCGTTGGCCATCATGCATGAGGTGGGCGTCAACGCCCCGGAAACCGGGACCAGTTGGGGCATGTGGGCGGCCGAGCCTCCCCATGCGCGGGTTAGCGTGCAACGCAAAGGCGATAACCTGCAAGTCAACGGTCGTAAAGCCTGGTGTTCGGGCGCTGCGGTACTCAGCCACGCATTGATGACTGCCTGGGACGAAGATGATCAGCAGCAACTGGTTGCCGTCGATCTCAGGCAACCCGGCGTCAGTATTACTCAAGAAGGCTGGCGTGCCGTAGGCATGGGCGCCACTGGCAGTGTTGAGGTGGTATTCGACCGCGCTCATGGGGTGGCCATCGGCAAACCCGGTGACTATCTGGCCAGACCCGGTTTCTGGCAAGGCGGCATCGGTATCGCCGCTTGCTGGTACGGAGCATCTGTATCTCTGGCCCAGCGTCTGTTGCAACAAGGCTCCAAAACACTAGAGCTGCACACCATGGCCCACTTGGGCGCGGTGGATGTGGCTATGCACAGTTCGTGGGCTGCCCTGCAACACGCGGCCTACCGTATCAATCAAACACCTCTCGCCGACGCACAGGTTTTGGCGCGTCGCAGCCGAGCGGTGATTGAACACAATGTCGAGCAGGTGATTCTGCATGTTGGCCATGCCTTGGGCGCAGGCCCTTACTGCAAGGATGCGCATTTCGCTCGACTGATCGCTGACCTACCGGTTTTCCTGCGCCAGAGCCATGCAGAGCGTGATCTGGCAGCTCTTGGTGATCTGACAGCCCGGCAGGCTGTGATCACGCCATCACGGATGTGGCAACTATGACTGACAATAATCCCATCGTCGGCAGCGGCACTTCGCTGCTGGCCTGGAACGGATCGAAAAAACTGGCGCAGCTGTCGTCAATCAGCGCCGAAGAACTGGTTCCGCCGCACTCACGCGCAGTGATCATCGCCCCTCACCCTGATGATGAAGTGCTCGGCTGCGGCGGCCTGATGCACCAACTGGCCCAGTTGGGTCGGCCGCTGAAACTTATTTCAGTCACAGACGGCAGCGCCAGCCATCCAGGCTCCTCCACCTGGCCAGCCGAACGGCTGAGTGTGATTCGACCGCAGGAAAGCGCCGAAGCCTTGCGTCGTCTCGACCTGCCCATGCACAGCCTGCAATGGATAAGGGGTGGCTTTGCTGACACCACCGTGGGGCAACAGGAAGATCAACTGACCGCCTTTATCGAGCGCTACCTCGAGCCGACGGACGTGGTGTTTACCACATGGGCTCATGACGGGCACAGCGATCATGAAGCGGTCGGCCGCGCCAGCGCACGGGCTGCCCATGCCATTGGCGCACGTTTGCACGAGGTGCCGATCTGGGCCTGGCACTGGGCGTCGCCGGAAGATGAGCGCTTGCCGTGGGAACGGGCGCGCAAAATCCTTCTGGAGCCGGCCGTCATCGCGCGCAAACGCCATGCGGCTCATGCATTTGCCAGTCAACTGGAAGGCGATCCCCAGATCGGTCTGTCGCCGGTATTGGCCGCGGATGTGCTGGAGCGCTTGATGCAGCCATTTGAGGTGGTCTTTCTGTGAGTGTCGATGACAGCTACTTCGAACAACTTTTTCAGGAAAGTGACGACCCATGGGCTTTCAAGAAACGCTGGTACGAACGCCGCAAGCGTGCGTTGACTCTGGCGGCCCTGCCCCGTGAGCGTTACGCATCAGTATTTGAGCCTGGCTGCGCCAATGGTGAACTCAGCGCGGACCTGGCCACCCGCTGCGATCGATTACTGGTGTGCGATACCAGCCGTTCGGCGGTTGAACTGGCACGTCAGCGGCTGGCAACGTTCACACACGTTGAGGTCATGCACGGACGTCTGCCTGAGCAATGGCCAGACGCCCGGTTTGATCTGATTGTGTTCAGCGAATTGGGTTATTACCTGGACGAGCAGGACCTGAATCGCTGGATTGATCGTGCACTGGCATCCCTGACAGATGAAGGGCAAATACTCGCCTGCCACTGGCGACCGCAGATTGAAGGCTGCCCGCTGGATGCTGAAAAGGTTCACGCAATCCTCGCGGCACGTTTGAACATGCCACGGATTTTCAGCCATGACGAAGCGGATTTTTTCCTCGACGTCTGGAGCCGTGATGAAAGATCAGTCGCAGAAAGGGAGAAACTACGATGATTGGCGTGCTCATACCGGTTCACAACGAAGAACTGCTGCTCGGCCATTGCCTTGAAACCCTGTTGAAGGCGGGCAAACATCCCGCACTGGCCGCCGAGCAGGTTGTCATTCTCGTGGTGCTGGACAGTTGCACCGACGCTTCGGCGAGCATAGCGCGGCTGTATGGCGTGAGTGCTCTTGAGGTCAACGTACGTAACGTGGGTCAGGCGCGGGCTGCGGGCGCTGCAAGGCTACTGGAACAGGGTGCCCGCTGGATTGCCTGCACCGATGGCGACAGCACCGTGGCCGAGGACTGGCTGGTGGAACAACTGGCGCTTGATGCCGATGCAGTCTGCGGAACAGTAACGCCCGGGGTCTGGCAAGACGGGATTCCGGTTGAAGCGCAGATTCGCTATCAACAGCACTATCAGCATCGTGACGGTCATCGCCACATCCACGGGGCCAACATGGGCATCAGCGCGGCGGCTTATCGCCTGGCAGGCGGCTTTCCGCCGCTGGCTTGCCATGAAGACGTCCAGTTGATTCGACAACTGGAATTGAATGGCGCACGTATCGCCTGGAGTTGCCGTCCTCGCGTTACCACCAGCACCCGGCTGGAAGCACGGGCAGTGGGTGGATTTGCCGACTTCCTGCGCTCGCTGACGGCTACAGCCGGCTGATCATCAGGGTTGCTCATGATGGGCAGTTTGCATTCCGCCACTGCCCAACTCAGGCATGCCCAGGGCATTCTCGAAAAAACGCACGGCTTCAGCATTCAGGTTGCGATGAATATCTTCCCGGTCGACACCTTCACGGTCGTTACACATGACCGGTGAAGTGGCCCTCAGCTCATCGCTGCAGGGAGCCATGAACACGAAATGCCCTGCCCCCGCCAATAACTTGTAATCCGGCGTCTGCGGCAACTTGCGCGCCAGCGCTTCGGCATTCTGGTCCACGGCCAGCAGTTCATCCCCGTCACCGCTGTACAGCAATACCGGGACATGCACATCCGCCAGGGTATGACGGCCAAACATCAGCGTCAGCGGAGCCATCAACATCAGTGCGCCAACCCTGGGATCAGCTTGTGCATGCAGATCATCACGATCCAGCAGCAATTCTCCTCCGGTCTTGCAGGCATCCTGATCATCCGGGCGCTTGGTGCAATAGGTTTTGAGGCGTTGAAGATCAGGTTCTGCACCGGCCAGGATCAAGGCAGTTTCGCCACCAGCCGAATATCCAATCACGCCCACTTGGTCGGCGCGGATATAGGGTGCCAGCGTCGGGTCAAGTAACGCAGTGCTGATAGCTTCGGAAATTTGCAGCGGTCGGCCATACAGGTTGCTGACGCTGCCTAGTCGGCTGTGGTCAACATTGTTATCACCGGGATGAATAACCGCGACCACGACAAAACCTTGTCTCGCCAACGAAGTCGCCAGGTCATGCAGCGCGAGCGGAGTACCGGTATTGCCATGGGAAAGCAGTACCAGCGGGAAACGTCCGAGGGCAATCGGCGCTTCTAGCGTTGCATCAACGATATAGCCTTGAATAGTGCTGGACTGCTCTGCGGCCGTAGAGGGATAAAAGGCGATGGCCTCCATTGGCTGGGAGTCCAGTGGATCCGGGAAGCTGAGGCGGTGGTAGCCGACACTCCAGTCGTCGTCGGCCAACGCCTGCACCGAAATCAGGCTCTGGGTCAGGCACACCAGCAATAGTGCACAGATACGTACCATCGTGCGATCCAACCTATACAGGTCCGAAAGAATCCATCCAGCGGTATTAACCGGTCTGGAGCGAGCCTCATGCTCTGCCACGAACTCCGGTAACAACTGCTTACAGGTATCAGAGTCGCGGCTTTTAAATTAGTGCACAACCTGGGCCAAAAATTGGCAGAAAGTTTACGGTCGACTCATGCCTGTACCGACGCGCGACTTTACAACTGCTCATTGACACACCTCCATCTCCAGACTTACGTTAACGTAAAGGTCATAGCGACTCTTCCAAAAATAACAAGGAACGCTAACCATGAGTTACCCCAGCCTGAACTTCGCTCTGGGCGAAACCATTGATATCTTGCGCGACCAGGTGCAATCGTTTGTCGCTGCGGAAATCGCCCCACGTGCTGCGCAGATTGATAAAGACAATCTCTTTCCCGCTGACTTGTGGCGCAAGTTTGGCGACATGGGTCTGCTGGGGATTACGGTTGCTGAAGAGTACGGCGGCGCTGGACTCAGTTATCTCGCCCATGTCGTGGTCATGGAGGAAATCAGTCGCGGTTCTGCTTCTGTTGCGCTGTCTTACGGCGCGCATTCGAATCTGTGCGTGAATCAGATCAATCGCAACGGCACTGCCGCGCAGAAGGAGAAGTACCTGCCCTCCCTCATCAGCGGTGAACATGTCGGGGCGCTGGCCATGAGCGAACCCAACGCCGGTTCTGACGTGGTTTCGATGAAGCTGCGGGCCGAAAAACGCAGCGACCGCTTTGTCCTTAATGGCAGCAAGACCTGGATCACCAACGGTCCGGATGCCAATACCTATGTGATCTACGCCAAGACCGACCTCGAGAAAGCTGCCCATGGCATCAGCGCGTTTATCGTCGAGCGGGACTGGAAAGGTTTTTCCCGAGGCAACAAATTCGACAAGCTGGGTATGCGCGGTTCGAACACCTGCGAACTGTTCTTTGACGACGTGGAAGTTCCGGAGGAGAACCTGCTGGGCGTGCTGAATGGTGGCGTAAAAGTTTTAATGAGCGGGCTGGACTACGAACGGGTCGTGCTGTCCGGTGGCCCAACCGGGATCATGCAGGCCTGCATGGACGTGGTCGTACCCTACATCCATGACCGTAAACAGTTCGGCCAGAGCATCGGCGAATTTCAGTTGATTCAAGGCAAGATCGCCGACATGTACACCCAGCTCAACGCCAGCCGCGCTTACCTGTATGCCGTGGCTCAAGCCTGCGAACGTGGCGAAACCACGCGCAAGGACGCTGCCGGGGTCATCCTCTACAGCGCCGAGCGGGCAACGCAGATGGCCCTGGAAACGATCCAGATTCTGGGCGGTAACGGCTACATCAACGAGTTCCCGGCCGGACGGCTGCTGCGCGACGCCAAGCTTTACGAAATCGGCGCAGGAACCAGTGAAATCCGGCGGATGTTGATTGGGCGGGAATTGTTTAATGAGTCCCGATAATTGCTGGCGCGCGATAAACAACAAAGTGTTGCTTCTTGCCACCGCGGCTCATGTATCGCGGGCAAGCACCGCTCCCACAAGGGATCGCATTTCAGTTCGAATTGATAAGCGCTCTCGCAGATATCGCCCCTTAGAACCGCTTGAAGTGGAATGAGATTAAATGTGGGAGCGGTGCTTGCCCGCGATGCAGGAGACGAAAGTGGCAGACGCACCGCGGAATCTTTTATAGCGCGCAAAAAAAACCGGAGTAGCCATGACCACCCTACAGACCCGCATCAACACGCGCTCCGCCGAATTCGCCACCAACAGCGCTACCTTGCTGGAGCAGGTCAACGCCCTGCGCAGCCTGCTTGCCAACATTCAGCAAGGCGGAGGGCCGAAAGCCCAGGAGCGCCACACCTCTCGGGGCAAATTACTGCCACGGGACCGCATCAATCGCCTGCTCGACAGCGGTTCGCCGTTTCTTGAAATCGGTCAGCTGGCTGCTTTGAAAGTGTATGAGGAAGACGTGCCTGCCGCCGGAGTGATTGCCGGGATTGGCCGCGTCGAAGGCGTGGAATGCATGATTATCGCCAACGACGCCACAGTCAAAGGCGGTTCGTATTACCCGCTCACGGTCAAAAAGCATCTGCGGGCACAGACCATTGCCCAGCAGAACCGCCTGCCGTGCATTTACCTGGTGGATTCCGGCGGTGCCAATCTGCCGCGTCAGGATGAAGTGTTTCCGGATCGCGAGCACTTCGGACGGATTTTCTTCAATCAGGCCAACATGAGTGCGCAAGGCATCCCGCAGATCGCCGTTGTGATGGGCTCCTGCACCGCAGGTGGCGCTTATGTACCCGCCATGGCAGACGAAGCGATCATGGTTCGTCAACAGGCAACCATCTTTCTCGCCGGGCCCCCTCTGGTCAAGGCAGCGACAGGCGAAGTGGTCAGCGCTGAAGATCTGGGAGGTGCAGATGTGCATTGCCGGACCTCAGGGGTTGCCGACCACTACGCCGACAATGACGAACATGCTCTGGAGCTGGCACGCCGCAGTATTGCCAATCTGAACTGGCGCAAACTCGGCACGTTGAATAGCGAAGCCCCCATTGCCCCGCTGTATGCGGCTGACGAACTGTACGGCGTGATTCCCGCCGACGCCAAACAGCCTTTTGATGTTCGCGAAGTGATCGCCCGGCTAGTGGATGGCTCGCTGTTCGACGAGTTCAAGGCACTGTTCGGCACCACACTGGTGTGCGGCTTCGCGAGGCTGCACGGCTATCCCGTGGCGATCCTCGCCAATAACGGGATTCTGTTCGCCGAAGCGGCGCAGAAAGGCGCGCATTTTATCGAGCTGGCCTGCCAACGCGGAATTCCGCTGCTGTTTCTGCAGAACATCACTGGCTTCATGGTCGGACAGAAATACGAGGCAGGCGGCATCGCCAAACACGGAGCCAAACTGGTAACAGCAGTGGCCTGCGCCAAAGTGCCGAAATTCACCGTGATCATTGGCGGCAGCTTTGGTGCCGGCAATTACGGTATGTGCGGTCGCGCCTACGATCCTCGCTTCCTGTGGATGTGGCCCAATGCGCGGATCGGCGTAATGGGTGGCGAGCAGGCGGCGGGCGTGCTGGTCCAGGTCAAACGGGAACAGGCCGAGCGCAGTGGCGAGCCGTTCAGTGCCCGCGAGGAAGCAGCCATCAAACAGCCAATCCTCGACCAATACGAACACCAGGGGCATCCGTATTACTCCAGCGCCCGGCTATGGGACGACGGCGTGATCGATCCAGCACAAACCCGGGACATTCTCGGCCTCGCCCTCTCCGCCTCTCTGAATGCGCCTATCGAGCCGACGACCTTCGGTCTGTTCCGCATGTGATCAGGAAACGCTCATGACTGACTTTCAAACCGTAGAACTGCTGCGTGACCCACAGGGCTACGCCACGCTCTGGCTGAACCGGCCCGAGAAAAACAACGCATTCAATGCACAAATGATCCGCGAGCTGATCCTTGCGCTGGATGCGGTTCAGGCTGATGCCGGTTTGCGCTTCCTGCTGATACGCGGCCGCGGCAAGCACTTCAGTGCAGGGGCGGACCTGGCCTGGATGCAGCAAGCAGCCGATCTGGACTACAACACCAATCTTGATGATGCCCGCGAACTGGCCGAGCTGATGTACAACCTCGCCAAACTGAAGATTCCGACATTGGCAGTGGTACAAGGCGCTGCGTTCGGCGGCGCACTGGGTCTGATCAGTTGCTGTGACATGGCAATAGGCGCCACAAACGCGCAGTTTTGTCTGTCCGAGGTGCGCATCGGCCTGGCACCCGCAGTGATCAGCCCGTTTGTGGTTCAAGCCATCGGCGAGCGCACAGCCCGCCGCTACGCGCTGACAGCCGAGCGATTTGACGGTGTGCGCGCCCGGGAAATCGACCTGATTGCCGAGTGTTATCCGCCGCAGGAGCTGGAGCAACAGATACACGCCTGGATCGGCAATCTGCTACTGAACAGCCCTCAGGCCATGCGTGCCAGCAAGGATTTGCTGCGCGAAGTGGGCAACGGAGCACTGACACCGGCCCTGCGTCGCTATTGCGAAAATGCCATCGCCCGAATTCGCACCAGCCCGGAAGGCCAGGAAGGTCTGCGCGCTTTTCTGGACAAGCGCCCACCCGCCTGGCAGACCGAGCAGCCCAAGGAGCCACGCCCATGAGCGCCCCGACCCTGACCACCGTCTTGATCGCCAACCGTGGAGAAATTGCCTGCCGCATCATGCGCACCGCGAAAAACCTGGGGCTGACCACGGTCGCCGTTCACAGCGAAACAGACAAAAACGCGCGTCATACCCGCGAAGCAGACATCAAGGTCAATCTGGGTGGCAGCAAAGCCGCCGACAGCTACCTGCAGATTTCCAGACTGATCGCCGCAGCCCTGGCCAGCGGCGCTCAGGCTATCCATCCGGGTTATGGCTTTCTTTCAGAAAATGCCGAACTTGCCCGGGCAGTTGAGAGCGCTGGCCTGATTTTCCTCGGCCCGCCCGCCTCGGCCATTGATGCCATGGGCAGCAAGTCCGCGGCCAAATCGTTGATGGAACAGGCTGGCGTGCCTTTGGTGCCTGGCTACCACAGCGAGGCTCAAGATCTGGCAACCTTTCGCGACGCAGCCGAGCGGATTGGTTACCCGGTACTGCTGAAGGCCACTGCAGGCGGTGGCGGCAAAGGTATGAAGATTGTCGAGCGCGTCGAAGACCTGGCCGATGCACTGGCTTCGGCACAGCGAGAAGCCGCGTCATCGTTTGGCGACTCACGCATGCTGGTCGAGAAATACCTGCTCAAGCCTCGCCATGTGGAGATTCAGGTATTCGCTGATCAGCACGGTCATTGCCTGTATCTCAATGAACGCGACTGCTCGATCCAGCGTCGTCATCAAAAAGTCGTCGAAGAAGCACCCGCGCCGGGCCTGAGTCCGCAATTACGCAAAGCCATGGGCGAAGCCGCGGTTAAAGCGGCGCAGAGCATTGGTTATGTCGGCGCGGGGACTGTGGAGTTTCTGCTGGATGCCCGGGGCGAGTTTTTCTTCATGGAGATGAACACCCGCCTGCAGGTTGAACATCCTGTGACCGAAGCCATCACCGGTCTGGACCTGGTGGAATGGCAATTGCGAGTCGCACAAGGTCAGGTGCTGCCGCTGACTCAGGAGCAAGTACCGTTGACTGGCCATGCCATTGAAGTGCGGTTGTACGCCGAAGATCCAGACAATGAATTTCTGCCCGCCACCGGCACGCTGGGGCTTTATCGCGAAAGCTCGCCCGGTCCGGGGCGTAGAGTCGACAGTGGCGTGGCGCAGGGCGACAGCATCTCACCGTTTTACGACCCCATGCTCGGCAAGCTGATTGCCTGGGGGGAAGACCGTGAGCAGGCGCGTTTGCGGCTACTGGCGATGCTCGATGAGTTCGTTGTAGGTGGAGTCAAAACCAACCTGCCGTTTCTGCGGCGGATCATCGCCCATCCAGCGTTTGCGGCAGCCGAGCTGGATACCGATTTCATTCCGCGTCATCAGACGCAACTGTTACCGCCGACTACGACATTGTCGGAAGAGTTCTGGCAGGCGGCCGCTGCGGCATTCAGCCAGAGCGAGCCTCCTCGCGTGCGTCGGGATGATCCCCGGTCGCCCTGGTCTTCGATGAACGGAATGCGCTCTGGTATGCCCAGCGAAGTGGTTTTGCATCTGACCTGCGATGGTCAGGAGCAAGTCATCAAACTGTGCGACGACAGCGCCGGCTCGTTTCAATTGATTGGCGACCAGTTGCTGATTGAGCAAAACGGTCTGCGTCAGCAGCACCTGGCGCTGCGTCGCGATGACACCCTGCACCTGAAATGGGCCGGTGACCTGCACGCAGTCAGACGCTTTGACCCGATTACCGCAGCAGACGCCAGCCAGGCCCCTCAAGGCGGACTCACCGCCCCTATGAATGGCAGCATCGTGCGGATTCTGGTTGAAGTCGGCCAGAACGTCGAAGCCGGAACGCTTCTGGTGGTACTGGAAGCAATGAAAATGGAACACAGCATCCGTGCTGACAAGGCTGGAACCTTGACTGGCGTGCATTGCAGCGAAGGAGAGATGGTCGCCGAGGGTGCGGTGCTGGTGGAGATTGAAGCGCAGGGTGAATGACAACGTGGGACCGGCTTTAGCCGGGAAAGCGTTATTTCTGAAGACCTATCCTTACTGACCCTGACGGCCTCTTCCCGGCTAAAGCCGGTCCCACGACACCACTTCCAGTATTGTCTAGAACCTGTGGGAGCCGGGCTTGCCCGCGATAAGAGCAACCCGGTTCACCTGAAACACCACAGCGTCTGCATCGCGGGCAAGCCCTGCTCCCACATACAGCGATGTGAACTGCACGACTGACTTCAGAACAGCAAAGCAAGATTGGCAAGACGCTATAGCGCAGACAGCACATACCCTTGTGGGAGCCGGGCTTGCCCGCGATAAGAGCAACCCGATTCACCTGAAAAAACACAGCGTCTGCATCGCGGGCAAGCCCTGCTCCCACATGCAGCGATGTGAACTGCACGACTGACTTCAGAACAGCAAAGCAAGACTGACAACACGCTATCGCGCAGACAGCACATAACCCTGTGGGAGCCGGGCTTGCCCGCGATAAGAGCACCCCGATTCACCCGAAACACCACAGCGTCTGCATCGCGGGCAAGCCCTGCTACCGCATGCAGCGATGTGAACTGCACGACTGACTTCAGAACAGCAAAGCAAGATTGGCAAGACGCTATAGCGCAGACAGCACATACCCTTGTGGGAGCCGGGCTTGCCCGCGATAGGAGCAACCCGGTTCACCTGAAAAACCCAGCGTCTGCATCGCGGGCAAGCCCTGCTCCCACAGGTAATGCGAAGCAGTGCTGTCCCGCGACATCCAGTCTGTAACCAGAGATCAATAAAGACTCAAGCCACCACCTCGAACAACGTCGGCGCCGCCACTTCGCCCGTCACCAGGCTATGCCGCACACGTTCAGCATGCAGCCCCGCGGCCTTCATGGCGCGTTCCTTGATATGCCCGTAACCACGAATTTTCTCCGGCAGACGCGCCAGTTCCAGCGCAGTGTGACGATTCATGGCATTGAGGTTGAGCAGGATCAGCTCGATGTCGCTGATATACGCCTCGATCAATTCACGCTCCTGTTGACGTTCCAGGCTGCGCCCGAACGGATCAAAAGGTGTACCCCGCAAGAATTTAAACTTCGCCAGCCCGCCAAATGCCTTCAGCATCCAGGGTCCGAAACTGCGTTTACGAGGTTCTCCCGTCTGCTTGTCACGCTTGGCCAGCCATGACGGAGCCAGATGAAATTCCAGCCGGTAATCACCTTCAAATTGCGCCTGCAATTGCCGGGTGAAATCACCGTTGCTGTAAAGGCGCGCCACTTCGTACTCATCCTTGTACGCCAGCACCTTGAACAGATTGAACGCAACCGCTTCAGTCAGCACCGCCAACTGCCCCGGAAACAGGCGCATTTCAGTCTGCCGTACATTTTCCACCAGACGCGTATAGCGTTCAGCGTAAGCAGCATTCTGGTAATCGGTCAGTGCAGCGACATTGGCTTTGATGCGTTGCGCCATGTCACCAGGCTGTGGCGTTTCAACGACTTGCTCCTGAGGGTGAGCAATCGCTTGCACCGCGCCCAGATCATGCGCGGCACGCCGTCCCCACAGGAAAGCCTGTTGATTGAGCTCGACCGCCACGCCGTTGAGCGAGATGGCTTTTTCGATCGCTGCTGAACTGAGCGGGATGAAGCCCAACTGGAAGGCATAACCCAGCATGAACAGGTTGCTGGCAATGGTATCGCCGAGCAAACGAATCGCCAGATCAGTCGCTTCAATGAAATGCGTCTTTTCAGCCCCCACTGCATCGCGAATGGTTTGTTTCATCGCCTCGCCGGGGAAGACCGCATCCGGGTTGCGGGTAAATTCCGCAGTGGGCGTTTGCTGGCTGTTGACCACGGCATGAGAAAAGGTCGAGTTGAGTTTGGCGATGGCATCCGGTCCCGCCGCCACGAGCAAGTCGCAGCCCAGCAGCAGATTGGCTTCACCCGCCGGGATGCGCACCGCAAACAGATCCTGCTGACGCGCAGCGATGCGGATGTGACTGACCACCGGACCAAACTTTTGCGCCAGACCGGCCTGATCCAGCACGCTGCATCCCTTGCCTTCGATATTGGCCGCATAGCCCAGCATGGCACCCACGGTGGTCACGCCCGTACCGCCCACGCCGGATAACAGAATATTGAACGGCTTATCCAGACTCTGCGGGTGTGGCTCAGGCAGTGTCACAAAGTTCTGGACCTGAGTGGGTAACGCTGGTTTGCGCAATTTGCCGCCATGCACGGTGACGAAGCTCGGGCAGAAGCCCTCGACGCAACTGAAATCCTTGTTACAGGCGTTCTGGTCGATTTCGCGTTTACGGCCTTGGGCGGTTTCTTTGGGCAGTACGGAAAGACAGCCGGATTTGACGCCACAATCGCCACAGCCTTCGCAGACAGCAGTATTGATCAACGCACGTTTTTCAAGGTCTTTCAGGGTGCCACGTTTGCGCCGACGACGTTTCTCCGTCGCACAGGTCTGGTCATAGATGATCACCGAAACGCCCTGAAACTCACGCAATTCGCGCTGCACGCTGTCCAGATCGCGGCGATGGTGGAAACTGGTGATCGGTGCAAAACCCTCACGGCTCGGGTATTTGTCCGGTTCATCGGACACCAGCGCAATGCGCTGCACGCCTTCGTTGAACACCTGACGACTCAACTGATCGACACGCAGCACGCCATCGATCGGCTGCCCACCGGTCATGGCGACTGCGTCGTTGTAGAGAATCTTGTAAGTGATGTTGACGCCAGAGGCCACCGCTGCGCGCAACGCCAGATGACCGGAATGGAAATAGGTCCCGTCGCCTAGGTTCTGGAACACGTGGGGCGTGTTGGTAAACGGTGCCTGACCAATCCAGGTCACGCCTTCGCCGCCCATTTGCGTGAAGGTCTCCGTAGCCCGATCCATCCAGATGGTCATGTAATGGCAGCCAATCCCGGCCAGTGCGCGACTGCCTTCCGGAACACGGGTCGAGGTGTTGTGCGGGCAACCCGAGCAGAAATGCGGGGTACGCTGGGTGTTGAACAACGGCGCTTGCAGGGCCTTCTCTTTGTCTGCCAGAAACTGCAGACGCGCGTCGATTTTCTCGCTGCTGTAAAAAGGCGCAAGGCGTTTGGCAATCACCCGAGCGATCATTGCCGGGGTCAGCTCACTGAGGTTCGGCAACAGTGAACGGCCCTCTTCGTCGAATTCGCCGACCACCACCGGACGGCGATCCACCGGCCAGTTGTAGAGCTGGCCGGTGAGTTGATCCTCGATCACGCTACGTTTTTCTTCGACCACCAGAATCTCGTCCAGACCTTCAGCGAAGCCATGGACCGAGACCGGCTCCAATGGCCAGCTCATGCCGACTTTGAGAACCCGGATGCCGACTTGAGCACACAACGCCTCGTCGATGCCCAGTTCTTCCAGTGCCTGGCGCACGTCCAGATAGGACTTGCCGGTAGTGACAATGCCCAGCCTTGGCTGAGGCGAATCGATCACTACTTTGTTGAGCTGATTGGCGCGGGCGAAAGCGCGAGCCGCGTAGATCTTATAGGTGTTGAGCCGCGCCTCCTGAGCCAGTGGCGGATCCGGCCAGCGAATGTGCAAGCCCCCTTCGGGAATGTCGAAATCTTCAGGAATCTGCGTCGTGATGCGCAATGGATCGACTTCGACCACGGCTGATGAGTCGACGTTTTCGGCGATGGTTTTCATCGCCACCCAGCAACCGCTATAGCGTGACAGCTCCCAGCCGATGATCCCGTAATCAAGGATTTCCTGAACGTTACTGGGGTTGAGCACCGGAATCATTGACGCGATGAACGCATGTTCGCTCTGGTGAGCAATGGTCGATGACTTGCAGCCATGGTCGTCCCCCGCCAGCACCAACACCCCGCCATTGGCCGCAACGCCTGCCGAGTTGGCGTGTTTGAACACGTCGCCACAACGATCCACCCCCGGGCCTTTTCCGTACCATAAGGCGAACACGCCGTCGTACTTGCCTTCGGGAAAGAGATTGACCTGCTGGCTGCCCCACACCGCCGTCGCTGCCAACTCTTCGTTGACCCCCGGCTGAAAGTGTATTGCATTCTGCTTCAGGTAATCCTTGGCATCCCACAGGCTCTTGTCGAGATTGCCCAGGGGCGAGCCACGATAACCGGAGATGAAACCGGCGGTGTTCAGCCCCCGCGCTTCGTCGCGCTGCTTTTGCAGCATCGGCAAGCGGGTCAGGGCCTGGGTGCCGGTCAGGTATAAATTGCCGGTCGCGAGCCGGTACTTATCGTCAAGACGAATATCAGCCAAAGACATTCAGGCGCTCCTTTTATTTTTATGAGCAGTGTTATGGCGGCTAATCCGCCGGGCAGGTTCCACCCGAGCGATCACACGCAAAATACTGCCTGTAGCAATGAGGCTTTTTCTTTCTAATTTGCCGTTTATCTGCTGAACTTCTGCATGTTCAGTTCTATAAAAATAAAAAAAGAGGTCAATTCATGCAGAACAAATTAAGTCCTATCGACCGCAGGATCCTGCGCCTGCTGCAACACGACGCCGATCTCTCGGCAGCCGAAATCGCCGAGCGCGTGGAGCTTTCGCAATCCCCTTGCTGGCGGCGCATCAACCGTCTTCAGGAAGAAGGCTATATCGAGCGCAAAGTCGCCCTGCTCAACCCGCAAAAGCTCGGCCTGACCATGACAGTGTTTGTCGATGTGAAATTATCGGGGCACGGTCGGCGCTTTCTCGCCGAATTCGAAGAGGCGATCACCGGCTACCCCGAGGTGCTGGAGTGCTACACGATGGCGGGCGATATGGACTTCATGCTCAAGGTGGTGGCGCAGGACATCGCCAGCTATGAACGCTTCCTGCGGGATCATCTGTTGCAGCAGCCACACGTGCAGGAAGCCCACTCGAACATTGCCATGAGCGAAGTGAAACGCACCACAGAACTGCCGCTGGACTGACGGGCGTCAGGCGGGATCTGGATGATTTTTCTATGGGGACGATAAAAAGGTTTGACTTGCAAATGATAATGATTATTATTGCAAGCAACTGGCCGCAAGGTCAGTTGGATAACTCAGAAGTCTTAGGTCGGCTTCTGGATTATCTCCTCATCAGGCTAATCACGGTTTTTGACCCGGATTTTTTCCGGGTCTTTTTTTTAGTTTTGCGGTTCGTTTCTATTTTTTTGGTGTCACTGGTGATGCAAGGTTCGGGTGCTGCGTTCTTCAGGCTAATGAAGAGGGTGTCGTTTCTACGATGGCGCGGATCATAGCAAAAAGATCGCAGAAAGGGCCTCTGAAGTTGGCTTTCAAAGGTGCTGCACGGAAGATAATCGGTAATTGAGCTGGTTTAGCACTTGAGAAAGACTCTCATCCCGGCACCTCGGGCCGTCTTCTACACCGAATATGGCGCGGTAAACACTGGACCTGTAGGAGCGCACGAGCACCGCGAGGCCGCGATAGCGGTGTATCAGACAGGACGTCATCGCTGCCTCGCGGTGCTCGTGAGCTCCTACAGAAAAGGTTTAAAAGCAGCACCTTGGCAAAGAAGTCTTCATCAATATCAAGCGAGGCAATCGATCATGAGTATTCAACTCTCGTCCTTCCCCGCTCTGCCTGCACGTCAGACGGATGTTCCACTGAGTCTGCACGGCGAGAGTCTGCGACGCGGTCTGGTGAAGCTTTCCCGTCGTACACAGCAGGTCTTTCTGCTCAGCCGACTCGACGGGGCGTCCTACGCCGACATCGCCAGCCTGCTGAACATCGATGTCACACTGGTCGAACAGGCCATGGTGCGAGTCCTGCAACACAGCCGACGGCAAGTCGCTGCGGATGAAGCCAGCGCTGTGGATCCGGTATGCGAACAGGCCAGTCGCTGGTACGTACACCTGCAAAGTCCCCACGCGACAGCCAGTCAACGTATCGAATTCCGTCACTGGCTGGATGCCGCCCCTGCCCATCTCAATGCTTTCGAAAGTACCGAGCGTCTGTGGCGTCAACTTCAAGCCCCGGCTGCCATCATGGGTGCAAGCGGCTGGCATCGGCGCAAACGTCGCAGTTATCTGTTCTGGTGCATGGCGACTGCGTTTCTGTGCAGCCTGCTAGTGACGGCGGAAGCTTTTGCCGTGTTCGGTCACGTTTGAAGGGCGATTGTGCGTCCTGAGTGACCGATTCACACACCTTCACGTCGCAGCGACGCGCATTGCTCCGCGCAGGTTCCGTGTAAAGTAGCGCCACAACTGGCACTAACGTACACAGGAACCGACCGTGACCTCTCTCAAAATCAGCGCAGATTTCGATAGTGGCAATATCGAAGTGATAGACGCGAGCCACCCTGCACAGATCCAGCTGGCCATCCGCCCGGATACCCGCAGCCCGCATTTTCAGTGGTTTCACTTCAAGGTCGACGGACTGCAGACGGGACAGGTCCATCGGTTCAGCCTGACCAATGCCAGTCAGTCCAGCTACAACAATGCCTGGACCGGCTACAACGCCGTGGCTTCCTACGATCATCAGACCTGGTTTCGCGTGCCTTCCACATTTGACGGCAGCGCCCTGAATTTCAGCCTGACGCCCACAGGAGAGCACGTCTGGTTTGCCTACTTCGAACCCTACAGCCGCGAACGCCATGACTGGCTCATTGACCAGGCCCTTGAAAAGGCTGGGACCGAATTGCTGGCCACTGGCAAGAGCGTTGAAGGCCGTGATATTCCCCTGCTACGTCGCGGCAACGGAGCCGAAGGCAAGCGCAATATCTGGATCATTGCTCAGCAACACCCCGGCGAGCACATGGCCGAATGGTTCATGGAAGGCGTGATCGAGCGCCTGCAACAGCAGGATGATCCGGTGCTGAATGCCCTGCTGGAAGTCGCCGACCTGTATCTCGTTCCGCACATGAACCCTGATGGTTCTTTCCACGGGCATCTGCGCACCAATGCCAACGGCAAGGACCTCAACCGTGCCTGGCAGGACTCCACCCCGGAAACCAGCCCGGAAGTGTTCTTCGTCAAGGAACAGATGGAAAAATATGGCGTGGACATGTTCCTCGACGTCCATGGCGACGAAGAAATCCCCTACGTCTTTACTGCGGCCTGTGAAGGCAATCCCGGTTACACACCCAAGCAGCAGCAACTGGAAGAACAGTTCCGCACCCGCCTGAGTGAAATCACCCGGGACTTCCAGACCCGCTATGGTTACCCGCGTTCGCAGCCGGGCAAGGCCAACATGAACCTGGCCTGCAACAGCGTCGGGGAAAAATACAAATGTCTGGCGCTGACCCTGGAGATGCCGTTCAAGGACAACGACGATGCGCCCGACCTGATCACCGGCTGGGATGGCAAGCGTTCCAGACAGCTTGCAAAGGATGTCTTGACCGTTCTCTCGGAAATGGCCCCGATCCTGCGCTGAAAATCATCCCTGTAGGCGCTGCCGAAGGCTGCGAAAGCATTCTGTCTGATACACCGCTTCGCAGCCTTCGGCAGCTTCTACAGGGAGGTAACCCTTCTTTTTAATGTTTACCCTCTTCCCCGCAACATGCTCCCCAATACCTCATCACGCCGCACCCAGGCATGAAACAGCGCCGCTGCGATGTGCATCAGCACGGTCAGAAACAGCGTATACGCCAACCATGTGTGGGCCTGACGCAAAAAGGCGAAGGTTCCAGCATCCGCGGCAACGATGGAAGGCAGGCGCACCGAACTGCTGAGCATCACCGGATCACCGGCAGCGGAAATCATTGCCCAGCCAATCAATGGCATTGCCAGCATCAATGCGTACAACACGTAATGGGACAGTTTCGCCGCCAGAACCTGCCAACTCGGCAAGTCAGCTGGCAGCGCCGGGGTCTGGCTGGACAAGCGCACAATGATGCGCAGGATCACCAGCACCAGGATCGCAATGCCCAACGGCTTGTGCAGATTGAGCAACCGTTCATGTCGTTCCGACACCGAGGCCACCATACCCGCGCCGATAAACAGCATCGCGATGATCATCAGTGCCATCGACCAGTGCAGCAAACGCGCCAGAGGGGAGAAATGCTTGCTGGAGCCACTCATGATTTTTTCTCCGTGACCGGTGCGGTTTTAGGCAATTGCTCGACTTCTGCAGTACGCCGTTTGTAGGACGTGGCGTAAGCAGCAGAACGCGCCGCCAGCAGCGGATCATCCGAGCCACTGATGCCGGACGGCAGCACCAGCGGGTCAAAGTTGATGTCACGGCAAGCGCCGCTCAGTTGCGGTTGTTCGCTTTCCAGCACCAGCGTACCGGCGTTCAACGTACGGCGATCAGAGGGCCATTGTTTGCTGGCATCGTTGACTGGATCACTGGCATCCGCGAGCGTCAGGATCAGGTTGAAACGAACGGGGCCGGCGTCCAGTCGGTCATTCAGGTCCTGCTCAAGGTAATCCTTGGCGTCCGGCGGCGGTGCAGCAGACTGCGCAGCATCCACGGGCACCATGTTCCAGCGCACTGCCTGGCGCTTGCCATCGGCACTGACCAGATAGAACGCGTTGACGCTGTTGTAACTGACGGTCGCGTAGCTCGCGGACGGCTTGGCGGTCTTGACCCACGCCAGAAATGGCGCGGCTTCCGGGTGACTGGCGAAAAATGCAGGGGCCTTGGTGGGGTCAGGTTTGCCGGTTTTAGGGTCTGGCGCATTGGCCTGCAACAACCCGAAGAACGCTTCTGGCGTACCCACCGGAAATACCGGCATGGCATTCATGCCGGTGCGCCATTGCTGGCCGTCTGCCTGAGTGAAGCGCAGGGCCAGGCTGCGGATGGGTGCGGCACTGTCCGGCGAGTAAGGGTTGCCGGTTGGTAGGGCGAAACGGCCTTCCACCGGCGTACGAGTGCTGGTAAACAGCTGAGCACTGGAAAGATCAGCAGCAGCGCCGTTGCTTTCAAAGTAACCTGCAACACACACACCTTTCGGGTGATTGCGGCGATATCCGGGGAAGGTGCCGTTGTTGTGTTCAAGGGTATTGACCAACTTGTCAGGGGTCAGACGCTGCGGGTCGAGGTAGCCTCCCACGTAGACAAATGCGGTAGCGGCAACCAGCACCACCACGCCAATGCCCACCAGACGCAGGCCTGTTGCGGTTGGACTTAATGGAGGTCTTTGCCCCTTGGGTAACGGATCACGGTCGGTCATATACAACTCCAGGTCATCGGCTATCACGCTTTATGGGCAGTAGGACGGAGCCGGAAAGTGTTTATTCCATCCGCCGAAAAAATTCACGAAAGGTGGAATAAACAAAGCCGGGCGTCGTCTTGCTGCTCAGACGCTTAACACGATCATAGTTGCTGACCAGGGAATCTGCGGTCCATGAACGAGCTCGACGCCCAACTCAGAGAGTTGATACCGCGAATGCGCAGGTTTGCCCTGTCACTGACCCGCAACGCCAGCGGTGCAGATGACCTGGTTCAGGCCAGCCTGGAAAAAGCCTTGTCGGCCTGGAAAGACAAGCGACCCGAAGGCGATTTGCGCGCCTGGCTGTTCTCGATACTCTATCGCCAGTTTCTCGACGCCCATCGCCGTTCGCGTCGATACAGCCGCATGCTGGAACTGTTCACTGGCGGCGCAGACGAGGAGTACCAGCCCAGTGTTGAGCGTACGGTGGTTGCTCAATCGACCCTCGGCGCTTTTGAACGTTTGAACACCGAGCAGCGTGCGCTGCTGCTATGGATCTCGGTGGAAGGCTTGAGTTACAAGGAAGTCGCGACGATTCTCGACGTACCCATCGGTACGGTCATGTCGCGCTTGTCCCGCGCTCGTCAGGCCCTTCGCCAATTCAGCGATGGCGAAATCACGACCCCTTCTCTGCGGATACTGAAATGATCACCCTGCCCCCCAGCGAACTCGACCTTCACGCTTATGTGGATCATCAACTGAGCGAGGCCGACCGCCTGCGTATGGAAACCTGGCTGGTGGCCCATCCGCAGGTCGCGTTGCAGGTCAAGGCCTGGCAGGACGACGCGAAACGGTTGCGCACCGCAATGAGTGGCGAGCTGCAACGCGCGCCGAATCCGGAACTGGACCCGGCATTTATCCGTCAGCGCATGCGGCGCAATCGTTATCGTCACCTGGCTACAGCGGCTGTGTTGCTGGTGGCTGTTGGTGTTGGCGGGTTGAGCGGCTGGCAGGCGCGTGAGATAACCCTGGCCAGCGCCACGCCGCCAATGGCTGATGCGCTGCAGGCCTACCGGATGTTTGCCCTGGATGACAACATGGCCAGGGACTGGAGCGCGGAAAAGACCAGCGATGCGCAGGGCTGGCTTGACCGTCATTTCACCCAGGCCAACCGGCTGCCCAATCTCGAAGCAGCGGGCTTCAAGCCGGTCAGCGGGCGCATGACCACCACTGAACAGGGCCCAGCTGCTCTGGTGGTGTACAAGGACACGGAAGGCCGCACATTGAGTTTCTACATCCGCCCGCCCGGAGCAAAAAACCGCTTGCTGCCACGGGGCACCCGACTGGACGGTGATCTGCAGGCCGACTATTGGTCCGGCGCGGGTTACAACTACGCCATGGTCACCCCAACCAAAGACCCCGCCGCCCAACTGGCCCGACAGGCGCTGCCTGGGGCGATTTGAGTCACGAGCAGATGCAAATAGCTCACGACTTCGAATATGGAATGGAGTCTCTGTGGGAGCGGTGGGAGCTCAGTAACTGTGCAATGTCGTGGGACCGGCTTTAGCCGGGAAGAGGCCGGAACAATTACTGATAACGGGTCGTCATGAATACCGCTTTCCCGGCTAAAGCCGGTCCCACGTCGCCATACAGCTTGCAGGCCAGAGTAGAATCACTTGCAGGGGTCTGTCTTCGCTGCTGGAAAACACGGTGTCAGATACTCAACACCTTCAAACCGAATTCACCGACGACCTTCCCGCCACACGCCCGGCAATCAGCCCTGCCAACGCCAACAGCGCCAGCACGATGACCACACCGCCATAGACATTGGTCGTGGCGATCAGCCCGAAGCTATGGGCGCTCAGTCCGGCGATCAATGCCGGGATACAGAACGCCAGGTAGCTGAGCACATAAAAAGCCGACATCAGCCCCGCCCGCTCATGGGCCTGAGCCAACGGCAGCAACAGGCGCAATGCCCCGAGAAAGCCTGAGCCGAAGCCGATGCCCGCAATGACCGAGCCGACGAAAAACAACCACAGCCAGCCAGCATTGACCGCCGTCAGAATGACCCCGACGCCAACCGGCAAACAGCTCGCCCCAACCCAAAGTCCCAGCACCGCAGGCCGCGCACGCAAGGTGAGAATTGCCAGCGCACCGCTGATGGTCAGCGTGGCGACAGCCAGCCCGCCGTTGATTGCCGAAGTCGTCCCCGTGGCTGCGGCCAGCAATGACGGCGACAATGAAAGAAAGAAACCACCCAATGACCACGCTGCGATATCTACCGGTAACACCAGCCACAGCGTGCGCCGGGCCTGAACAGGAACGTGCAGCGAGGGTTTCAGCGAGGCCCAGGCACCCGCCTGACGGCTGACGGTTTCCGGGATCAGCCAGAGATAAATGGCCTGCCCGACAAACGCTGCCAACAGCAGGCAGTACGTCAGCAACAGTGGCAGCGGCGCCAGCTCCACCAACAGCCCCGTGCCTAACGCCCCAATAGCCATGCCGAACATCGGCGCGATGCTGTTGACCAAAGGCCCCTGTTTTTCGTCGTTGTCCAGCAAGGCAGCCCCGAGCGCGCTGCCCGCCATGCCTGTCGCCAGCCCTTGAATCATCCTCGCCGCCAGTAGCCAGCCGACATCAGCCGCAAAAATGAACAGCAGCATGGAGACAATCTCCAGCAGCAGCGCCGCGAAGATCACCGGGCGCCTGCCCAGATAATCCGACAACGATCCCACCATCAGCAGCGCTATCAGCAACGTGAATGCATACACAGCGAAAATCAGCGTCAACATCGCTGCAGAGAAGCCCCAGCCCTGCTGATACAAATGGTAGAGCGGCGTCGGGGCACTGGACGCTGCAAAGAAGCACAGGGTCGTGAATGCCAGAAACCCCAGAGCGCTGTTTCCCCGGTCAGGGTTCTGCAAAAGACGGGACATGGGTACACTCTCCGATCAGGTACATCATTAAAGCTAATACTTAGCGTTTCCGGATTGTGCGAGCTGACGCCGCTTAAAGCAAATACTTTGTGTTAAGGTCCGCCTCATGGCTATAAAAGAAGGAATTCGCACCGGCGGTCGTAGCGCTCGTGTGCAGGAGTCAATTCACAGCGCGGTGCGCGATTTACTGATCGAACACGACCGAGCCGCCTTGAGCGTGCCGATGATTGCTGCACGTGCGGGCGTGACACCGTCTACCATCTATCGCCGCTGGGGCGACCTGACCACGTTGCTGGCTGATGCCGCCGTTGAGCGCCTGCGCCCGGACGAACCTATTGATTGCGGCAACCTGCGCGACGATTTGCGCACGTGGACCGAGATGTACCTTGATGAAATGAACTCGGCACCCGGCCGGGAGATGATGCGCGATGTCGTCGCCAGCAGCGCAGCAACGTGCTCGGGCAAATGTGCCAGCATCACCCGTGATCAGTTGCAGATCATCATCGACCGGGCACTGGCCCGCGGCGAGCGCGCACCGGACGCCAATGAGCTGATCGACACAGTGGTTGCGCCCATGATCTATCGCATTTTGTACGCAGAAGCGCCGCCGAGCCTGGAGCGTGTTCATCTGTGGGTTGATCGCTGCCTGAGCCTGCCCCCTGACACCTTGGGGCGTGGCTGATCCATGCATACACTTGAAGACCTGCGCGCGGGCAAGCTGACGGGTACCAAACGTCTGGATCTGTCCTGCGGGCTGAAAGAGTTTCCACTGGAAATCTTCGACCTGGCCGACTCGCTGGAAACCCTCAATCTGAGTGGCAACGCCCTGACCAGCCTGCCCGACGACTTGTACCGGCTATCACACCTGAAAGTGCTGTTCTGTTCCGACAACCCGTTCACTGAACTGCCAGCCTGCATTGGCCGCTGCCAGCATCTGCAGATCGTCGGCTTCAAAGCGAACCGGATCTCACACGTTCCAGCCAGCGCATTGCCACCCCGGCTACGCTGGCTGATCCTCACCGACAACCAGATCGAGCAACTGCCAGAGACGCTGGGCGAATGCGGCTCGCTGCAAAAGCTGATGCTGGCCGGCAATCGTCTGACCCGCCTCCCCGCCAGCCTGGCCCGGTGTGAACAGCTTGAACTGCTGCGCATCGCAGCCAACCAATTGACCGAACTGCCTGACTGGCTGCTGCAACTGCCCTCGCTGGCGTGGCTGGCCTTTGCAGGTAATCCGCTGTGCCGTGTACCTGAATCAACGCCGGTACGGCAAATCCCATGGACTGAGCTGAGCATTCAACAGCAACTGGGCGAAGGTGCCTCCGGCATCATCCAGCAAGCGCTGTGGCAACCGCCCCGGCAAGCGATCAGAACCGTGGCCGTCAAACTGTATAAGGGCGCTGTAACCAGCGACGGCTCGCCGCTCAACGAGATGGCGGCATGTATCGCTGCGGGTACGCACCAGCATCTTATTGCCGTTGAAGGCCAGATCCTGGACCACCCTCAATCATGCGCAGGATTGGTCATGCAGTTGATCGAGCCAAGCTTCGTCAATCTGGCGGGTCCTCCGAGTCTGGATTCGTGCTCCAGGGATATCTACCCGACCGGTTTGCGTCTGACCAGGGCCATCGCGCTGCGCATGGCCCGCGGCATCGCCTCGGCCGCGGCGCACCTGCATCAGAACGGCATGACCCACGGTGATCTATACGGCCACAACATTCTATGGCACGACAACGGCGATTGCCTGCTGGGGGATTTCGGCGCTGCTTCGTTTTATTCCACGACCGCACAGGGCCTGGCTCTGCAACGCATCGAAGCGCGAGCCTTCGGGATTTTACTGGGGGAATTGCTGGAGCGCTGTTCCGAGCCCGTAGAGGATGCCTTGTGGGCACTGCAGGCTCGTTGCGTTCAGCCGGATGTCAGTCAGCGACCGATGCTGCTGGAGATTGAGCGGGCTTTGGGCCGGGGCCTTTAGGAAATGTTTCTGCGGTTCCATCACCGTCGTGGGACCGGCTTCAGCCGGGAATAGGCCGGGACAGCCGCTACATCTGTATCGTCTGTCAGGCAGCTTTCCCGGCTAAAGCCGGTCCCACGTCAGCGGCGGGTAAATATAGAATATTCCCCAAGTAAAAAATGCATTCCATTCAGGGCTTGATTACCCCGCCAACCCCACATAAACGTTCTGCACATCATCGTTGTTATCGATGGCAGCCAGGAAGGCTTCAACTTCAGCCATCTGCTCGTCATCCAGCCCATCAACGGTGCTTTTCGGACGGTAGCCCAACTGGGCCGACTGCACGGTAAACCCGAATTCCGGCAGTTTCTTGCACACGGCGTCCATGTCGGTTGGCTCGGTCAGGAACAGGGTTGCGCCCTCTTCGCCTGGCTCACAATCCTGAGCACCCGCCTCGATGGCTGCTTCGTCAGGATCAGCATCCGGGTTGATCGGTGTTGCTTCGATCATGCCCTGATAGTTGAAATCCCAGGACACCGAGCCTGCGGCCCCCAGCTGCCCCTTGCGAAACAACACGCGGATTTCCGACACCGTGCGGTTGATGTTGTCGGTCAGGCACTCAACGATGACCGGCACGCGATGTGGCGCAAAGCCCTCGTAGGTCAGTCGTTCAAAAGTAACGTTCTCACCCAGCAGCCCCGCGCCCTTCTTGATCGCTCGCTCCAGGGTCTCCCTTGGCATCGAAGCTTTTTTCGCCTGCTCGACAACCAGTCGCAGACGCGGGTTCATGTCCGGATCCGCGCCAGCGCGCGCTGCAATCATGATTTCCTTGGACAGCTTGCCGAAGATACGTCCCTTGGCATTGGATGCTGCTTCTTTATGCTTGACCTTCCACTGTGCGCCCATGCTTGCTCTCTTGATCCGATTGCGCCCTGCCCGATGCGCCAATGCCGGTGAAAGGGCTGACTGCAAAGCCGGGCAAAACGTTGAAAATGAGGTGACTGATACGTCGCTATCGATGCGCGACGCCGCGCATTTTATACCCGATGACGCCAGATGAAACCCCTGCCGTCGCCTGATTGAACATCCAAATCCAATTGCATCAGGGTTAATGCGCTGTATGGCAACTAGCGACATTCCTCTTTAGCTTGTAGTCCCTTTCCGAAAAATGCTGAAGCGATGCCCATGGACCGTGGCATTTCGTACCCTCTGCCCCCTTAAATTCAAGGTGGGAGCGATGTGGATGTCCGAAGGCAAACGAATGCCGATCACTCTGGCGATTGTCGATCACAAGATGAATCTGCCCGTCATCAGCATCAGCGGTCAGGAGGCCCTGAACGCACCTTATCGTTTCATCGTTGACCTTGTCAGCACTGATCCACACCTGAAATCCAAGGCATTCGAGCAAAAAACAGCCTGGCTTGCGTTAGGCCCTGATCATGGCGTCCATGGCAAGATCAGCAGCGCTATGCAACTGCACACCGGGACCGGTTTAAGCCTGTATCGCATCACGCTGGGCCCGACATTGCTTGATATGGAGCAGCGTCGTCGGCGTCGGGTATTCCAGGACCTTAGCGTGCCGCAGATCATCGCCCAACTGCTCGACGAAAACGACATTAGTCCGGCCACTTATCGTTTCGAGAAACTGGTGGGGATTTACCCCAAGCGAGAACAGTGCGTGCAGCAGGACGAAACCGACCTGCATCTGCTGCTGCGATTATGCGAGGAAGAAGGCATCTCTATGCGCTTCGAGCATCAGCGAACCCGGCACTTGCTGGTCTTCGCCGACGATCCTGCCCGTTTTCCCCATCGATCAACGCCAGCTCAATTCCAGCCACCAGCCCTGCGAGCCAGCCGCACCCCGGCTATTTCCTACCTTGCTGAACAGTGGGCGTTACAGCGGGCGGCGACAGACCACGAAACGCACCGCCATGAACCGCTGTTGAAGACGTCGAAAAACGCGTATGACGAGGAGGCTTTTGCGGGGAAAAAAAATGCCAGTAACCAGCGTTTCGAGGCGAGCCTGCTGTCGCGCCTGCCCACCGAACGCCAGGCGCATGAGCGACAGGCAGGCGCCCGGACGCTGGAGCGCCAGCGTTGCGAACGGCGCATCATTCGTGGGCTGAGCGTTGACCTGCCGATGACACCGGGCCAGATCGTACAAGTCCAGGGGCATCCTGAGGCCCGGTTCAACGATCAGTGGCTAGTAGTGGAAATCAATCACACAGGCAAACAGCCGGAGGTGCTGAGAGACCATGCGCCAGAGGATGTCGCACGGATTCTCGACGCCGTAAGGCCCACTGCTGCGCAACCCGGGCGCGGCGATGGGCCAGAGGTCGGGCATGAAGAAATCGAAACCCTCAGCCATGGCTATCACAGCAGCTTCCGCGTACTGCCTTGGGAAATGCCGTTCCGACCTGAGCTGAAGCACCGCAAACCTGTCATGGAGGGGCTTCAGGCCGCGACCTTGCTGAGTCGCTGCAATCAGACGAAAGAACAGTTGATGAACGGACAACTGCCCATTGGCCTTGCCCCGTACTCTGAAGGCTGTGAGCCTGCCGAGCTGTGCGCGCCTGCGGGTATTTCGCTGGCGCAACTGAAGGCGCTGCGTATCGGTGCTGCGTTGATTATCGGCTATTTTGACGCTGATCCTGAGCGGCCGATTATCTATGGTGTACCCGACGAACATCGCGTGCCGTCCAGGAATCACCTCGAGCATGGCTTGCCAACTACCGAGGCGGTCCATCTTGACCTGCCGCAAACCTTGCATGTGACAGGTGACGGGGTTCTGCAACTCAGCACAGCAGACAGCAGATTCGACCTTACAGCCAGTCGCATCGAGATGAGCGGCGCACCGCATCCGCTCACAGCGCACGACCGCTCCTCCGGACTGGATCAGCCTATGCCGCACCCGGCTCTGTCACTCTTCGACGCCGATCTGCGCCTGACCGAGCAACCCGGGCTCAAGGGCGAACCGTTGGCAAATCGCCTGTGGTACATCGTGCGCATGCGCGAACCCGGGTTGCAGTTTCTCGCACGCCTGCAGCCGGAGCATTTTCTGTTCGAGGGTAAAACCGACAAATACGGCTATTGCGGGTTCAGTTCCGAAGAGCTGCGCGAGCTGGCTGCAGCCTATCGCAAGACCCCGGACGAGCTCTGCCTGGTTCATCCGGGACACTGCATCATGCTACAGACGTGGTTCGAGCAAAACTGGCCGCGGAGACTGCATCAAGCCTTCATCCAGCACGGCTGAGCATTCAGCGCCTCGAAGACCATTCACCGCCCCTTGAAACGGGGCTCGCGCTTCTCAATAAACGCAGCCATGCCTTCTTTCTGGTCCTCAGTGGCAAAAGCAGCATGAAAAACGCGGCGTTCGAAGCGGATACCTTCGGCAAGACCGACTTCGAACGCGCGGTTGACACTCTCCTTGACCATCATCGCCACCGGTAAAGACTTCGCGGCAATGGATGCGGCGACTTTCAGCGCTTCATCCAGCAGTTCGCTCAACGGCAATACTCGCGCTACCAGCCCGGCGCGCTCTGCTTCCTGGGCATCGATCAGGCGTCCGGTCAGGCACATCTCCATTGCTTTGGCCTTGCCGACGGCATGGGTCAGGCGCTGCGTGCCGCCCATGCCGGGTAATACCCCAAGTTTGATTTCCGGCTGACCGAACCGGGCATTGTCCGCGGCGAGGATGAAGTCACACATCAGCGCCAGTTCGCAGCCACCGCCCAAGGCAAAGCCGGCCACGGCAGCGATGACCGGCGTGCGCCGGGCGGCGACGCGATCACTGTCGCTGAACAGGTCATCAAGGTAAATCTGCGGATACTTCAGCTCAGCCATTTCCTTGATATCCGCCCCTACCGCAAAAGCTTTGCTGGAGCCGGTCAGCACGATGCAGCCTATGTCGCGATTAGCGTCAAGGTCATCCAGTGCGTGATTCAATTCGCTGATCAATTGCGCATTCAAGGCGTTCAAAGCCTGGGGACGATTAAGGGTAATCAACGCGACCCTTTCTCGAATCTCTATCAAGATAGATTCATAACTCATTGATAAATATCCTTTTTTATTTAAATTCTACTTTATAGAATTAGCTTTAACTTAAGCCTTCATGTCATTGTATCTAAAGAATAATTTCTACGGCCACGGCCGTTGCTTCACCGCCACCAATGCAAATGGCGGCGACCCCGCGTCTCAGTCCTTTACGTCGCAATGCGCCCAACAGCGTCACGAGAATACGTGCGCCCGACGCACCAATGGGATGACCAAGCGCGCAGGCTCCGCCATGAATATTGACCTTGTCATGGGGCACGTTCAGCTGACTCATGGCGGCCAGCGTGACCACGGCAAACGCCTCGTTGATCTCGAACAGATCGACCTGATCCAGGGTCCACCCGGTGCGTTTCATCAGGTTGTGAATCGCCCCGATGGGCGCAACCGGGAAAAGTCCTGGCTCATCGGCAAACGCCGCATGCCCATGGATCACCGCCAATGGTTTCAGACCTCGCTGTGCTGCGTGGGACCGACGCATCAACAGCAACGCAGCAGCACCGTCGGAGATGGAACTGGAGTTGGCTGCGGTGACGGTACCACCCTGACGAAAGGCAGGCTTGAGCGTCGGAATCTTGTCCAACCGGGCCTTGGGTGGCTGCTCATCGTGACTCACCAGCCGCTGCTCCTTGCCTGCAGTGACGTGCAGCGGGACTATTTCTTCGGCGAACCAGCCATTGTTGATGGCATCTTGGGCCCGGCTCAGGGATGCCACTGCGAAGGCATCCTGCACTTCCCGGGTAAACCCGTGGGTCTCTGCGCATTGTTCGGCATAAGTGCCCATCAGCCTGCCCGGTTCGTAGGCGTCTTCCAGGCCGTCGAGGAACATATGGTCCAGCACCCTCCCGTGCCCCATGCGGTAACCGCTGCGCGCCCGATCCAGCAGATACGGTGCGTTGGACATGCTTTCCATGCCACCCGCCACTACAACTTCTGCACTGCCCGCCAACAACACGTCATGGGCCAGCATTGCCGCCTGCATGCCAGAGCCGCACATCTTGTTCAGCGTGGTGCACAGCGTCGACTTGCCCAGCCCCGCGCCCAACGCTGCCTGCCGCGCAGGTGCCTGCCCGAGTCCCGCAGACAATACGCAGCCAAATAACACCTGCTCAACCTCATCAGGCGCCAGACCCGCCCGTTCTACCGCTGCGCGAATTGCCGCCGCACCGAGCTGCGGCGCGCTCAGGCTGTGCAGATCACCCTGGAACCCACCCATGGGCGTGCGCACAGCGCTCACGATCACCACCGGATCATCACTTATGAATGAATGTTCTGAAGTCATGATTAATCCCTTATCAAAATCACATAACCATTTGAATTAACACCGTATCCGTAGGCGCGCACGAGCATTCAGTAACTGATTACCTCGCCGCCATGCGCAAGGCGCCATCGAGGCGGATCACTTCGCCGTTGAGCATCGGGTTTTCGATGATGTGCCGGACCAGCGCGGCGTATTCGTCCGGCTTGCCCAGACGCGGCGGAAATGGAACGCCGGCCGACAGGGATTCACGCACCTGCGGCGTCATGCCCGCCATCATTGGCGTCTCGAAAATACCCGGAGCGATAGTCATGACCCGGATCCCGAAGCGCGCCAATTCTCTGGCTGCGGGCAGAGTCATGCTGACAATGGCGCCCTTGGAAGCGGCATAAGCGGCCTGTCCAATCTGACCGTCGTAAGCCGCCACAGACGCGGTATTGATGATGATGCCCCGCTCACCGCCCTCATCTGCCGCGCCGACAGACATGGCTGCGCTGGCGAGCCGCAACAGGTTGAAGCTGCCGACAAGGTTGACGTCGATCACCTGCCTGAAGCCTGACAGATCGTGAGGGCCGTTCTTGCCAAGGATCTTTTGTGCACCGACGATGCCGGCGCAATTGACCAACCCATGGAGTGCGCCGAATGCCTCGACACTGGCGTCCACGGCGGCCTGTGCGGACGCTTCCTGGCTGACGTCGGTGACTATTGCGCGGGCATTTTTACCCAGCTCGTCCAGTTGCATTGCCAATGCCTTGGCATTGAGATCGGCGAGTACGACTCTGGCCCCCGCGTTGACCAACATGCGCGCCGTGGCAGCGCCCAGACCTGACGCACCTCCACTGACCAGGAAAACCTTGTCGCGAATATCCATGCGTAACCTCTGTTCGGTTCTTTATTGTTGTTGACCGAAATAGTCGCGCTGCATGCAGGTTCAGGCAATGGTCAAAGTGCTCAGCGTCGATGACCGGTTTGAGCAACGCCGTTCAGGACCACGTCTCGATAATGACCGGGGTTGATCCCTGACCATTTGCGAAAAGCTTTGTGAAACGAGCTGGTGTCGGCAAAGCCCAGACGGCTGGCGATGGTGGCGATGTCCAGGTGCTCGTCAGCCAGCCAGCCAATGGCCAGGTCCTTGCGTACTGAATCCTTGAGGGCCTGGTAGCTCTGAGCCTCTTCGGCGAGACGGCGACGCAGGGTCGAGCTGGACATGCACAGGCTCCTCGCCAGATCAGCACTGTGCGGCCATTCCTCCGCAGGCAAGCTGCGCAGATGCAGGCGGATTCGACTGGCCAGGCTTTGCGGGTCCCGGTATTTGACCAGCAGATTGCCCGGCAACGCTCCGAGAAACGCATCAAGCTCGGCAGCGCTACGCCGAATGGGCAGATCCAGGCAATCAGCGGCAAAAATCATTCTTGAGCGCGGACGCTGAAAACGCAGGTTCTCCGAAAACATGACCTTGTAATCGTCAATGTAGTCCGGCTGCGCGCAACGCAGTTCAATGCCCATGATCGGTACTCGTCGCCCACACAGCCAACAGGCCACGCCATGCACAATCATCCAGAAGGTGAAGTCCGCAAAGGCACGAGACACCGGATCGCGCTCATGACCAATGACCACCTCCGCCACACTTTGCTGACGGATCAAGCGAGCACCGAAGCGCTCAAGCATCAGCCCGAGAAAGTCCAGCCCTGACTCAAGCCCCGCCGCCAAGGTGGGCTGAGCCATGGATGAACGGCACAGAAACGCGAGACTGCCCTGGCGCAATGGGCGCGGGTCCATGCCGAAGAAGAGGTCATCAGTGCGCTGTTCAATGCCTCGCCACAGATCCGCGTATGCACTGACCGAAACCCGGGCATCCCGATCTTCAAGCACATCGGTGGCGATGCCAGCCTCTTCCAGCAGCGCTTGCTGGACGTGCCCGGAAAGACCGCATTGCAGGAATGCCTCGCGCACCATCTCTACAGAGATGGTGTGTTTTTCCTTCACCGTCGCACTCGGCGGTGTCGTGTTCTGATGTCTGGGCATCCGTGACTCATGGGCATGCAGGTTCTGCAGCATAAGCCAGCGCCGGGTGAAAACGAATCTCTGCTCGCGCATGGGGTCTGACCGAATAGCAGCGCCCTGTCACACGCCCAAAGGAATATACCGAATGCCCTCACGCCTGATTCGTACGCTACTGGCCAGCTTTCTGCTTTTAAGCCTTGGCGCTTGCGCATTGCTGCCCAATCGCGACCCGCTCAACATCAACGTGGTGGGCATTGAGTCATTGCCCGGTCAAGGGCTGGAGGTACGGCTGGCGGTCAAGTTGCGATTGCAGAACCCGAACGAGACGGCCATCGAATACAACGGCGTAGCGTTGGACCTGGATGTAAACGGCAGGCTTCTGGCCTCGGGCGTCAGTGACCAGCAAGGCTCCATCGGGCGTTTTTCCGAAACGGTGCTGGTGGTGCCGGTCAGCGTTTCCGCATTTGCCGCCCTGCGCCAGGCGGTGGGCCTGACGCAAACCCAAAGCCTCGACAACCTGCCTTACACCTTGCGCGGCAAACTTGCGGGTGGAGTGTTTGGCACCATGCGCTTCAAGGACAGTGGCGTCCTGAGCCTGCCGCAACCTGTTGACGGTAGCTGGTGAGGCTTCGCCTGAAGTGAAATATCCAGCGAAGAGTAGCTTACTTGCTGGCGGCCATGAGCCGATTGACTTCACTGCGAACCATGTTCGCGTATTCGGGCGGACTCATGGTGTCCAGTTCAGAGCGGACCCACTCGGACCATTTGCCCTTGCGCTTGGAGCGCTCGCCGAACAATCGCGCGGCATCGCCTTTGGCTTTGCCCAGATTGCTCTGCCATAGGTCAAAGAGGCGGGATTTCTCGTCTTCGAGCGCTGCACGCTCGGGGAGCGGCCGATTGGCCAGATTGAAACTCATAACGGTCACCTGTGACTAAAAACCGGAAGTATCTTACACCCGTAAGGGCAGCTGTAAGAGACTGTTTCCGGCAAATCCCACAAGCAAATGAATGGCGTCGCGCAGACTTCTGCAACTTTTCGCCAACCGCAAGACTCCATTGTTCACTGCCATCATCAACGAAAGGAAAAACATCATGGCTCGTAAAACTGCCGCTCAAAACACCGCAGAACAGATCAAGGACCAGGCTTTCAGCGAACTGCAGGCCCTGATCGAAGAGTCCGACAAGCTGCTCAAAGACAGCGCTGCACTGGTCGGTGAAGACGCGGAAACCCTACGCGCTCAGCTCGGCCTGAAATTGAAGCAGGCGGCGGAGTCTGTTGCCAGCGTGCGTGAGCGCACCAAGCCAGTCGTTGAAGCGACTGAAACCTATATCGGCGGCCATCCATGGCAGACCGTTGCCATTTCCGCAGGCTTTGGTCTGGTAGTAGGTTTGTTGCTGGGTCGTCGCGACTAACGCTGTAATTTATTGATTGACCGTGGGTTGGGGATGTATGCATCTTTTTGTGTACATATCCATTGCTGGGGTTATTGCTTCGATTGGTTGCGCTTTTACAGCGCGTCACTTTTGATGGATCCGGAAGCCGGCCCAGCCAAAAGTAACCAAAAGGCCTTTACCCCACCACTCGGCACCTTGCTTAGGCTCAGTGTACCCGCCCGCAGATCCTGAACCGTGGGCCGCCGCAATGGGCCATCCATGGCCGATGCGGCTAACCCGGCATCCTTGCCACTCTTCAACTCAAGAGCGCCCCACGCTTCAGAATCTGCGTTCGGCCAGCGTGGTTTAACGGGGCGCTTCAGATCAAAATCAAAAGCGCGGCGGCCTGACAGCCGACCTGATTGTGTGAACTTGCTACCTCAGCTCCGACCAACACGGACTTTGTGGGAGCGTGGCTTGCCCGCGATTCAGGCGCCGCGGTATATCTGACGTACCGCGGCGCCTGAATCGCGGGCAAGCACCGCTCCCACATGAGACCGCGTATATCCAGGCCCTGCTTTTGATCTGCTTTTGATTTTGATCTCAAGCGCCCCGTTGAACCACGCCGGCAGCAATGTCGGATTACGGGTAAGCCGAGCGACAGCGAGGCACCTAGGGGCATGTACGGATCAACCACATGGGTTACAAAAAAGTGAGGCGCTGTAAAAGCGCAACCAATATGAGCCATCACCCAACACCGGATATACACAGGACCTAAACCGAACTCCCCGGCACCAACGCCTGCAACTGCCTGGCAAAATGATCCGCCGTAAACGGCACCGCTTCGGACTCTTTCACGCCGATGCGCTTTTTCTCCATCCACTGCACACCCTGCGTGGCATCCACACAGCTCAATGACACCTGCTCCTGAGCATGCAGACTCAATCCTGTGGCAGAAATCGACACCAGACCTTTTGCACCCATTGCCTCAGGAATCAGGGCAACCTGCCGCCCGGCGATTGTCAGCGTCATGCGCTGAGTGCGAAACGGTGAATTTTCGTCGGGATAGCCTTTGCTCTGTGCAAGGTGCGGTTCGAACTCCACCGTGATCTGGCCACTGTCGGTCAGTGGCTTGAGCCAGGTTTCGATCTGTTCGTAAAGCTTGAGAATGCTGGCCTGCCATTGCGCAAGGCCGGTGTGGAACTGCTGGTGCTTATGTTCTTCATGACGTTGATTAGCGCTCAGTAACTCGCCCAATCTTTGGATTTCGTCCATAACAGCGCTTCCCGGTTCACGCATCGAATGATTCGAAACGCGTGAACCGAGGGTGTCACAGCGATGACCCAGTGTCTTGCTACATTCGCGGCGACAGCTCAATAGCCTTCAGGACGGTACTCGCTGAATGACCACCGGGGCAGCTTTGCGGTGGGATTTGGCGATCTTGGCCAACAATTCAGTGCGGATTTCTTCGGCGCGTTCCTGGCTTGGGTAAGGCCCGATCAGCAACTGTTGCTTGCCATCGATCGTCACCAGATAAGGTGGATAGCTGCGCTCAAGCAACCAGGCGCTGATATCGCTCAGCGCCTCATTGGCATTGATCTGGATTTCCCATTGCGGGGCAGCCTGCGGGGCTTGCACTGCAGCCGTTGCCTGCACCTTGGGCGCAGGTGGAGTCGACTTGTCGGCATCGCAGCCAGCCAGTGCCAGCACCGCTATCATCATTGCCAAATTGCGCACGTCTGCTTGCTCCTCTCAAAAGTGGGCGCAAGTTTAGCATTGCTGCTATCGACAACGGTTCATTCACGCTGGCGACACTTCGTCGCTCTCTGGCAGCCACGAATGGATCAGAGCACACCCGCCAGCCAGCCCCGCGTGGCACACGTCCTCCGAGGCCTGATGCATCAGTAACAAATTCTAACGATTAGAGTTGCTGTTTTCCGGAGGCAATCGTGGCTCAACCGCGCTCTCCGGCGAACGGTCGGAACATCGTCGATACCTGCGCTGCCCAAAAAGAGTCCGTTACGGTTTTGTAACACTGCTCAGGGAGTTTCACGCATGTGCCATCGAAATCCGCTGCATTGCATCATTCCCCCCTACATTCTCGAGCACCTGGCTCAGTCACCACATGCCCGAGTCAGAGCGCTGGCGATCACCAATCTGGCCAGCGGTTCAGCCTTTGTGGCTTTTCGAAATTCCGCGCGAGCAATGCCGACCTTGCTTGCAAGCAAGTCGCCGGACGGTAAGAAGAATCGGCTGGTGTACGACGCCAAAGGGACCAACGCCCTGCCCGGCACGCTTGGCCGCTCGGAAGGCCAGCCGGACACAGCCGACGCCGCACTGGACGAAGCCTTCAATGGTTCAGGCGATGTTTACGACTTTTATAACGAGCTGTTTGGCCGCAATTCGCTTGATGACAACGGCATGACGTTGATTTCCTCCGTGCACGCCGCCGAGGTGGATTTTCAGGGGGGGTTCGTGCCCATGAACAACGCATTCTGGAATGGCGAGCAAATGGCCTACGGTGATGGAGACGGCGAGGTGTTCAAGCGCTTCACCGGCAGTCTGGAAGTCATCGGCCATGAGCTGACCCATGGCGTACAGTCGTTCACCAGCAACCTGAGTTATCAGGGACAGTCAGGCGCACTCAACGAACATTTTGCCGACGTGTTCGGGATTCTGGTTCGCCAGTGGAAAGAAGGCACAAGCGCTGAAGAGTCGAGTTGGGTGATCGGTAAAGAACTGGTGGTACCGGCCCCTACCCGCCGCGGCATTCGCGATATGGAGCACCCTGGCACCGCGTATGTGAACGACCCGGATCTGGGTGATGACCCGCAACCCGCCAGCATGGTGGGCTTGTACACCGGCCCCAAGGATAACGGCGGCGTGCACATCAACTCGGGCATCGCCAATCGGGCATTCGTCCTGGCTGCCAAAGCTCTGGGCGGGAATGCCTGGGAAGTGGCTGGCAGGATCTGGTATGAAACATTGCTGCAACTGCATAGCAACAGCCAGTTCGCAGACTGTGCGAGGATCAGCGTGCAGGTCGCGAGCGGCAAACAATACGGCACTGCAGCGAAAAAAGCCGTCAAGGCTGCGTGGAAAAAGGTCGGCATCAACGTCTGATACTGAGGAACACCATCATGAGAGTGTGCTACGTGCAATCCGGTGGCTTTGTCGGCGCAATCAAAAGTTGCGAAGTGAATATGGCTGACCTTGAACAGCCATTGGTGGAACAGGTGAAGCGTTTGATGGAGGAACGCGGACTACAAAAATCCGCCGACACAGGTTCAGAGCATGTGCGGGATCAGAAGCAATATGAGATCACTATCGAAGACGACACCAATGCCATATGCATTTCTTTCGACGAGCACAACATTCCTGAGGAGGCGAGAACGTTACTGAGCTACCTGCAGAAACGCGCGAAGCCAGGGAAGCTTTGATCTGGCCGGGAACAGGCCGGGACAGTCACTGAAAATATGTCGTCAGGGATATCGCTTTCCCGGCTAAAGCCGGTCCCACGAGACTGAACAGGTTCTGTAGGAGCAGAGCTTGCTCGCGATAAACGATAACGCGGTGTGACTGAACGACAGCGGCGTCTGGGTGGCGAGCAAGCTCGGCTCCCACAGGACACACCGACGTGGGACCGGCTTCAGCCGGGAAAAGGCCGGGACAGTCACTGAAAATGTATCGTCAGGGAGGCCGCTTTCCCGGGTAAAGCCGATCCCACGGGACTGAACAGGTCCTGTGGGAGCCGAGCTTGCTCGCGATGGACGAAAACGCGGTCTGACTGCTGAATTCTCACTCTGTTTAGTACGCAAAACAAAGTAATGGCTATTTGATGCTATCCTAGGGATCGGATCCCATCCCGCAGCCTTCCATCCCGACTTTGTCGTTGCTGGTGCGCCGATCCAATTCAGAGGACGAAATGATCGCACCAATCCTTGCTCTGTATTTCATCTCCACGGGAATATTGGTCATGGGCGCGTTCAATGCCGCGTTGCTGGCCCGCAACAGCGGTTATACGCGAGCCTGCGTCATGTTTTCGGCGACCTGCCTGGTCTTTGCCCTGTTTCAGGTCGCCTGTGCCGTTCAGTACTCGGCACAGACCGTCCAGGCAGCACTGTCAGCCCACAAATGGATCAACTTTTTCTCGCTGTTATTGGTCCCGCTGAGCAGCTACCTGATCGCTGCACTGGAAAACAGACCGAACGCTTACAGAGCCTCATGGCTGGTCGCTGGCGTAGCCATTTTTGCCATCGTCTATAACCTTGCCGCGCCCTTGGGTTACCGATTCGAAAGCCTGCACTCCGAGGGCTTGAGCACGGTTGCCTGGGGCGAACAGCTGTTCATCCTCTCCGGCGAGCCGTCGGCCATTTATCAGATCATGCGCCTGTTGTCGTTCACGCTGCTGGTGTGGATCACGCTGTTCTCACTCAGAATCAGAAAACAGGCTGGGTTGTTCTCGAATATCGTGATCTGGACGTCCATTGTCCTGTTACTGACTTCCACCGTGCTGACCAGCCTGGCCGATGCCGGGGTCGTCAAGGTGCCCTACCTGGGTGCGTTTGGTTTCCTGTTTCTGGCGGTCTGGTTTTCAGTGATGGTCAAGGCAAAGGTGTCCAGAAGCAGACAAGAGAAAGCGCGCACTGATCGGGCGCTTGAACAAGAGATCAACAGCCATCGGATCGCTAACCTGCGCTTCGAGCATGCCCTTCACAATGACGCCCTGACCGAGTTACCCAATCGTGCGGGAGCACTGGTCAGGCTGCAAAGTTTGATTGCCGTCAATAAACAGCATCAAACCCGGCTGGTGGTGTTCCTGCTGGAGCTCGATCAGATGGGCATCATCAATGGCACCCGTGGACACAAGGCTGGCGACCAGTTGCTGGTCAAGATCGCGCAACGCCTGCAACTCACTACGCGTGACAGTGACCTCATCGCACGGGTGGGCACCGATCAATTGTTGGTAGGTGCCAGCGGAGTCAAGAACGATAATGGCGTTAACCGGTTGCAGGAAAAGCTGTCCAAGGCCCTGGCGTCATCCTTCGACATTGCAGGCAGCCAACTGAAAATAACCTCCAGTGCCGGGGTCGCGGTGTTCCCGGATGATGCCTGCCAGCCCGAGGATATTCTCGGCGCTGCCGAACTGGCGTTGCACGAGGCCAAGAGCTTCGGCCCGGGCAACCTGCGGGTCTATCACCCCGCCATGAAGGAAAATATTCAGGAAAGGGTCGATTTCGAGGCAGCGCTCGGTATGGCTCTTGAGAAAGGGCAGTTTTTTCTGTGCTACCAACCCCAGGTGCTGGCGTCGGATGGGCGGACTGTATGCCTTGAAGCACTGATCCGCTGGCAGCATCCGGATTACGGTCTGGTCATGCCGGATCGATTCATCCAGGTGGCAGAATCCATGGGAATCATTGCCGACATGGGTGCATGGGTTATCGAAACCGCCTGCGAGCAGCTCGCCCGCTGGCATGCAATGGGTTTCACCGACCTTAAAGTCGCGGTCAATCTGTCAGTCCAGCAGTTGCTGGTCAGCGAGCTTGAATCGACCGTCACCAACGCGCTGCTGCGGTGCAACCTTCAGGGGCATCATCTGGAACTGGAGATCACGGAGTCGGTGCTCATGCAGGATCCCGAGCGCTCCATTGAGCGACTCGGCGACCTTCGCCGATTAGGCGTCAGGTTATCAATCGACGATTTTGGTACGGGCTATTCATCGCTGGGTTATCTGCGAGTCTTGCCGGTGCACGCCTTCAAACTTGATCGCAGCTTTGTCCGCGATATCGGCAAAGGCGGCAAGGATCTGGAGATTTGCGCTACGGCTATAGGGCTGGCGATAAACCTAGGCCTCGAAATTGTTGCCGAAGGTGTTGAAACAGAGGAGCAGATCGAGCAATTGCGCGCCCTTGGCTGCCACCTTTTGCAAGGTTATTTCTTTGCCAGACCGCTCAGCGCCGAGGCGGCCAGTGACTTTCTTGTAGCGGAGTTCAAACGTCTGGAGACCGCGTCGTTCGTGCCAACCATTGCAGTAATCTGAGCTACCCACCCCTTCCAGATCAATACTTGGAGGGGCCAGACATCGGCGCGGTCGTTATCGAGAAAGCCCATTCATAAATAATGGCTTATTGACACGTGAACGTCAGTCAGCGCTCGCGGTCCATCTCTCATGCCATTAAAAGGAACGGCTGATAAATGGAGCCATATGCGCGTCAAAAAGGTATCTTCTCGCCCTTTGGTATCTTGCGTTATCCTCCCCGGCCCGCGGCGTAGATGAGCACCAACTTGGCTGACACCACATCCTCTGACGATCTGATCATTTGCGAACATTGCGACTCGCTGTATGAGGCTGTCCCCCTGGAAAAGGGCGAGACCGCATCCTGCGCGCGTTGCGGTGCGGTTCTGGCGCGGGCTCATCGCCTGAGTCTTGAACAATTACTGGCATTGACCATCGCCGCTGCAGTGCTGTTCGTCTTTGCCAATCTGTTCCCGGTGATCAGCATCAGCATGAAGGGCCTGAGTAATGAGGTGACGCTGTGGTCATCGGTGGAGGCGCTGGCTCAGGGCCGCATTACGTTGATCGCGCTGGTTGCCGGGCTGTCGATCATTTTTGCGCCCATGCTGCAGATCATCCTCCTGTTCTGGGTACTGCTCCATGCGCAAAAGGGCCATGTGGCTCCAGGCTTCAAGATGTGCATGCGGGCGCTGGAACATCTGAGGCCGTGGAGCATGCTGGAAGTCTGCATGCTGGGAATTCTGGTCGCCATCGTTAAACTGTCGGGCATGCTCGATGTGCATGCAGGGGTCGGCTTGTGGGCCATGGCCATGCTGATGGTCCTGATCATTCTGATCGCGGGTAAACATACTCGTCGCCTGTGGACCGAATTGGGAGTGCCACGTAAATGAACGGCATCCCCTTCGCCCATGAGCACGGCCTCACGCTTTGTCACATCTGCGGCTACGCTTGCCCGGAAAACACCCACGAATGCCCGCGGTGTGAATCCCCGGTTCACGCCCGCAAACCCAACAGTATCGTTCGCACATGGGCCTTTTTGATTGCCGGACTCATCTTTTATATTCCGGCCAACGCCCTTCCTGTGATGTACACCACGATGTTTGGCAACAGCAGCCAGAACACCATCATGAGTGGGGTCATCGAGTTTTTCAAAAGTGGCTCGTGGGATATCGCGCTGCTTATCTTCATCGCCAGCGTGGTGGTGCCCAGTATCAAATTCTTTGTCCTCGGGTTGCTGCTTATTACCTGCCAGCGTCGCAGTACGTGGGCCATGCGGGAACGGGCGAAGTTGTATCGTTTCATCGAGTTGATCGGCTACTGGTCGATGCTTGACGTATTGGTGGTGGCTTTGGTGGCCGCCCTTGTGCAGTTTCATGAGCTCAGCACCATCGAGCCCAGAATCGGCATTCTGTTTTTTGGTCTGGTAGTGGTGATGACGATGTTTGCCGCCATGAGTTTCGATCCCCGGCTTATCTGGGACGCAGAGGTTGAAGATGTCTGACAATACCCTCCCCCCTTCTTCATCGGCCCCAAGCCGCCCGGATATCAAACGCAGGCGCCTGCGTGTTTCGCTGGTCTGGCTGGTGCCGATTGTGGCCGCGCTTATCGGGATTTCCATGGCCGTCAATGACTGGATGTCTTTGGGCCCCAAAATCACCGTGAGCTTTCTGACCGCGGAAGGGCTGGACGCCAACAAGACTCAGGTCAAATACAAGAACGTGGTGATCGGCCTGGTCACGGATATCTCACTCAGTGATGACCGGACTCATGTTCTGGCAACTATCGAGCTGAACAACACGGCGGGGCCATTCACCCGGGAAGACACCAACTTCTGGGTCGTGCGTCCGCGGATAGGCGCACAAGGCGTATCGGGCGTTGATACGCTATTGTCCGGCGCCTTCATCGGTGCAGACGCTGGCAGGTCAGAAAAAACCAAGTCCGACTTCACCGGGCTGGAAACGCCCCCACCTGTGGCCTTCGGGGAAAAAGGCAAGCGTTTCAAATTGCATACCGACGACCTCGGTTCTCTGGACATAGGCTCTCCGGTCTACTATCGCCGCATTCAGGTCGGACAAGTTGTCTCTTACGAACTGTCCAAGGACGGCAAGGGCGTCGATATACAGATCTTTATCAATTCGCCCAATGATCAGTACATCTCCACCGATACCCGATTCTGGAATGCCAGTGGTGTGGATGTCACCGTGGGCACTGCTGGCCTGAAAATCGATACTCAGTCCGTGGCGTCGATCTTGTCAGGCGGGATCGCCTTCCGCGAACCGAACTGGAGTCCGGATGCGAAACCCGCAGAGGAAAATGCCGAATTCAAGATATTCGATGATCAGGCGTCCGCCCTCGCCCCTCCCGATGGCGAGCCGAACTACATTCGCCTGCGCTTCAACCAGTCTCTCAGAGGTCTTGCCGTCAATGCGCCGGTGGAATTTCTCGGGGTGAACATCGGCCGCGTAGTGTCCGTCGACCTCGATTACGACCCGGCGTCCCAGACATTTCCAGGCGTAGTCGGCGCGGTGATCTATCCAAAACGTCTTGGCGCTGCACAAGAGAAACTCCAGCAACTGGGCGGCAGCGGCGACGTTGACGAACAATCGGCACGCATCCTCGGAGCATTTGTTGCGCGGGGCCTGCGTGCGCAAATCCGGACGGGCAACTTGCTGACGGGTCAGTTATACATCGCGATGGATTTCGATCCCAAGGCGCCCAAGGTTGTGTTCAATCCTAAAAACCGCCCGCTGGAAATACCTACCGTGCCGGGCAGCTTCGACAAGCTGCAGGAGCAATTGCAAGCCTTCGTCGAGAAAATCAGTAAGTTGCCCCTCGATGATCTGGCGAAGAATCTCAACGGTAGCCTGAGCGAATTGCAGAAAACCCTGAAGACCGTCAACGGCACCGTTTTGCCGGAAATGCGCGGCACGCTGCAACAGGCGCAGAAAACTCTGGGTACTGCTAACGACAGTCTGGCCGAAGACTCTCCGGCACGTCAGCAACTGGGCCAGGCCATGGACGAAGTGCAGCGTACGGCGCGCTCGGTCCGCGTGCTGACCGACTTCCTCAGTCGTCATCCTGAAGCATTGCTTCGTGGCCGCACTGGCGACGCCGCGCCGGGTTCTTACAAGGCCCCTTCATCATCCCGTGCCATCGACCTGGAGCCACAACAATGAGTTTGCGTCTGAAGTTCATAGCCTTGGCAGCCGCGCTGGGACTGAGCGCCTGCTCCTCGACGCCAACCCATTACTACACGCTTATCGCGCCCATGGGGACGGATCCACAGCCGGTTGCCAGCCCTGCTCCCTTTCAGTTCGAAATGCTCCCGGTGCTGATGGCGGTTCAGGTCGACCAGCCACCGCTGGTGGTGCGTCAGGGCAATGGCAGCCTCGCGATCTTGGACGCCGAGCGTTGGGGATCGCCGTTGGGTGACGAATTCCATGATGCGCTGACCGGTCAGTTGGAGCGTCGCTTTGGCAGTCGCGACATGGCGGGTCTGCCAAAGAACGCAGCTCAACCTGTCCTGTCACTGCGTACGGATGTACGCCGTTTTGAGTCAGTGCTAAACCAATATGCCCTGATCGATGTTGTCTGGACGTTGGGGTTGCGTAACAACGATGCCAAGCGGCAAAGCCTGACCTGCAGCAGCATCATTCGCGAACCAGCAGGCCAAGGCATGGAAAATCTGGTTATTGCTCACCAACGAGCAGTATCACGGTTGGCGGACGGCATCGCTAAAACCGCGACTACCTGGTCGCAGCAAACCAGCACACGCTGCCCTTGATACATTGAACGTCCCTTCGCGGCCCCCTCAGTGGGCCGCTGCTTATGACATCCATTGCGATGCATACTTATTGCCGATACATCTGATTGGAACTATCGTTCAACTAATTCACTCCTTTGGATCCACTTGAGTTCCATTTAGCTGTATTGTTAACATTCTTTCGGTGGAGCAAAACCACCAGACTGTCGTATCCGATTGATTTCGTTATCTTTGCTGTAAATCTGGATGAGTCATATTCACCCCTGACAAATTGCCGCGCCCAGCGCGTGGCAATCCTGATGAATAACTGCTCGGAAAGCCGCCATGACTCACATCGGTCAACGTCTGAAAGAAGAACGCCTGCGCCTTAAACTGTCACAAAGCGCGCTGGGCTCGATTGGCGGTGTTGAAACAAATGCGCAGGGTAACTACGAAAATGGCTTGCGATACCCCAGAGCCGATTATCTGTCCCGAATCGCCAAGGGCGGAGTCGATGTGGCCTATGTCGTGACAGGCCTTCGTCTGCCCCTCGTTAAAGATGAGTCGGAAGTCAACGAACAGTCCGCGGATCTGCCCGTGCGCGATGGCTTGAACGGCACTGATCGGCTGGACAGCCTGATCGAACGCCTGCAAACCAATCTGCACGGGATCACCACAGACTTGTATCAAATCAGTCGGCTGGCTGACAGCAGCGGTGAATCGGGCAAGGCCGATGGCAGGCATACCCAGCTCGAAAACATCAAGGGCGAGGCCGAAGCCATTGCACTGGCGACTTTACGCCTGATCTTCGTTACCTCGCGTTTGAATTGATCGAATACCCTCATTTGAAGTTACTGTTATAACGATTATCGCGAACCGATATATTCGCTTGTTTATAAGTTACTGCAACAAAGTTACGGATTATTGTCCGTTCTTCGAGCGCCAGCGATGTCGGTTTCTGGCCTATCCAACATATTATTGAGCCGACATTACCATCGCTCTCAGCAGCACCGCGCAGCCAGCCGCCAGATCTTCGGGTGTCGCGTTTTCGATTTCGTTGTGACTGATGCCGCCTTCGCACGGCACGAATATCATCCCGGCTGGCCCTAGTTCGGCGATAAAAATAGCATCGTGCCCCGCACCGCTGACGATATCCATATGGCTAAGCCCCAATTGCGCAGCACCCTGGCGGACAGCGTCGACACACAGGCTGTTGAAGTCCAGCGGCGGAAAGTCTGCAGTGGGCGTCAATTGATAGCTCAGGCCGTGTTGAGTACAGGTGCTTTCGATCACTTGCCGCAGCTCGTCAACCATTGCCTGAAGTTTGTCAGCCTGAAGGTGACGGAAATCGATGGTCATCTTCACTTCGCCGGGGATCACGTTACGTGAGCCCGGATGGATGCTCAGACACCCGACGGTGCCACAGGCATGCGGCTGACTCTGCAAAGCAATGCGATTGACCGCACTCACGACCTGCGCCGCCCCGACCAGAGCATCTTTGCGCAGCGACATGGGCGTCGGTCCTGCGTGGGCTTCCACGCCGGTCAGGGTCAGATCGAACCATTTCTGCCCAAGACAGCCCATGACCACGCCGATGGTTTTTTCCTGATCCTCAAGAATGGGGCCTTGTTCAATGTGGGCTTCGAAGTAAGCACCCACCGGATGGCCGAGCACCGCCCTGCTCCCCGCGTAACCAATACGCTGCAGTTCCTCGCCGACCACCAGGCCTTGCTCGTCCTGTTTGGCCAGGGTCTCGGCCAGATTCAATTGGCCGGCGAACACACCCGAGCCCATCATGCATGGCGGGAAGCGCGAGCCTTCTTCGTTGGTCCAGACCACGACTTCCACAGGCGCATCGGTTTCCAGCCCTAGATCGTTGAGGGTGCGGATCACTTCCAGTCCGGCCATTACCCCAAAACAACCGTCGAACTTGCCGCCCGTAGGCTGAGTGTCGATATGGCTGCCGGTCATCACCGGTGCACGCTCTGGATTGCGTCCGGGACGCCGGGCAAAGATATTGCCGATCGCATCAACGCTCACCGTACAGCCTGCCTCCTCGCACCATTTGACGAACAGATCCCGGGCCTGCCGATCAAGGTCGGTCAGCGCGAGGCGACAGACGCCGCCCTTGGCCGTAGCGCCGATCTGCGCAAGATCCATCAATGATTGCCAGAGGCGCTGGCTGTTGATCAGCGGAGCGTTGGACGTGAGCAATGTTGTGGAGGTAAACGGGGTGGTCATGATGGTTTCTCCAGTGAGAAGCAATACCCTGGCAGGACCGGCTTCAGCCGGAGGGCGGTATGTCTGATGAAAAGCGTAGATATGAAGGGGCCTCCTCGCGGCTAAAGCCGCTCCTACGGTTACATGCAATTCGTAGGAGCGGCTTTAGCCGCGAGCGCCTTAGTGATTCAGGATGTGTAACCAGCAATCTTCACCGCCAGCTTCACCAGGCTCAGATCACTGCCCACCGGGCCCATCAGTGAAATGCCCAGCGGGGCTCCGTCTTTCATGGTCAGCGGCATGCTCAACTGCGGCGTACGGCACAGTACGGAAATGGCCAGCAAGTGATGGGAAATACGCCGGGTCTCTTCGATCTCTTCATCCCTGGCACTGAGCAACGGCGCAATATCCGGGACGGTGGGCATCACCAGTACGCGATCATCCAGCAGTTCTTGCCAGTGCGCGGCAAATCGTTCGCGCAACGCACAGGCGTCGTTGTACTGCTCGTCAGTGACTGCCTTTGACCAGGCAAAACGTGCCGCGACATCCGCGCCCAGTGCCAGGCCTTCACGTTCAATCAACTCACCCTGCGCCTGCCAGGCTTCGCGGCCCTGAATATAACGGAACGCCCAATAGGCATCGGTCAACGAAGGCAGCTCACCTTGCAGTTTTTCCAACGGCCCACAGCACTCGGTGATGCGGGCGATGGCCGGTGCCAGAGCATCCAGCGATGCCGCTGGCAACAAGCCGAACAACGCCTCGCCGATCACCATTTTTGGCACATCCGGCAACGGTGCGGGATCCTCACCCAGCAAACACTCACTGACCAGACCGAACACTTTGGCCTCACGGGCAAAATACCCTGCGGTGTCCATGCTTTCACACAGCGCCTGAGTGTTCGCCAGCGACACCCGACCATGGCTCGGACGCAGCCCGAACAGTCCGCAATAGCTGGCCGGGGTCCGTACCGAGCCGCCGGTGTCGCTGCCCATGGCGAAATCACACAAGTTGTTGGAAACCGCCGACGCCGAACCTGACGACGAGCCACCCGGAATCCGGTCATGGGCAGCGCCATTGCGTGGTGTGCCGTAGTGGGCGTTTTTGCCACTCATCGAGTAAGCCATTTCATTGGTGTGCGCCTTGCCCACCAGTTCGGCACCCGCGTCGAGCAGACGCTGGATGATCGGCGCAGTCAGTGTCTTGACCCCGGACATGGCCAACACATGGGGGTTACCGCCACCGGTTGGATAACCCGCTACGTCAAACAGGTCTTTGGCGGCAAACGTGTAACCCGCCAAAGGGCCGCTGGCTGCACGGGGTACGTCAACGTGGGGATAAGGCATGAAAGCAAACGCAGAATCGGTCATGTCATGGACTCACAAAGTGTATGAACGGGGGCCTCATTCCAGTGATGGCAGCTCACGGAGTGCTCGGCAAAAATAGTCTCGATAGCCGGGACTTCGATGCGACAGATATCCGTAGCGCGCGGGCAGCGTGGGGCAAAGGCGCACCCTGCCGGCAGATTGGCCAGATCAGGAGGCGCACCGGGAATGCTGATCAGGCGTTCGCCTTTGCGCAGGCCGTCTTTGGGGCGCGTGCCGAGCAACACCTGGGTATAGGGGTGCCGTGGGTTTTCAAGCAATTCGGCCAGAGGCGCCTGCTCGACGATGCGACCGCCATACATCACCGCCACCCGGTCAGCGACCTCAACGGCAGCGCCAATGTCGTGGGTCACGAAGATGATCGACAGCCCCAGTGCCTGTTGCAATTCGCGCAGCAGGATCAGAATCTGGATCTGCACCGTGGCGTCCAGCGCTGTGGTCGGCTCGTCCGCGAGTAAAACCTGCGGCTTGCAGGCAAGCGCCAACGCGATCATCGCCCGCTGGCGCATACCGCCTGACATCTCGTGGGGGTACGCATCCAGACGCTGCTCGGGGCTGGGAATGCGCACACTGCGCAAGGCATCAAGTGCCGCCGAGCGGGCTTCAGATTTAGACATCTGCCGATGACGCCGTAGCGCTTCAACGATCTGCTGGCCAATGGTGTAAACCGGATCAAGCGCCAGCAGCGGTTCCTGAAAAATCATTGAAGCCACCGGCCCGCGCAACGCTTGCAACTGGCTGCGGGACAGCTTCATCAGGTTCTGCCCGGCGATGTCGATCTGTCCCTCGATGGTGGTCGAGCGCTCGGAATGCAGGCGCATCAGGGCGCGCAAGGTGACGCTCTTGCCCGAACCGGATTCACCGATCAGCGCCAGAACCTCACCCTTGGCCACTTCCAGGCTGACGCCATTGACCGCTGATAACGTCTGTCCACCTCGCTTGAAACGGACCTTGAGGTCACGCACGGCAACCATGGGTTGTTCGCTCATGCCAGTGCTCCTCTGTGAATCAGCTGCGCCGACGGACTGCGACTGTGCCCTGCCCCCGGCTGAACCATCAGGCATGCCGCCTGATGATCTGCTCCGGTCTCCGTCAGCACCGGAGCGGTCTGCGCGCAAATCGCTTCTGCGTGTGGGCAGCGCGTGTGAAAACGACAGCCTGACGGCGGATCGATCGGGCTGGGCGGATCACCGGACAATGGCGATATCAGCGTGCGATGGGCCGGATCCATGGATGGCATGGACGTCAGCAACGCCCGGGTGTACGGGTGCTGGGCGTCCGAGAACAAGGCTTCTGCGGGGCCGATCTCAACGATCTCCCCCAGGTACATGACCATGATCCGGTCGGATAAATAGCGCACCACATGCAAGTCGTGACTGATAAACACGTAGGTGAGTTGCAGGCTGTCCTTGAGGTCCAGCAACAGGTTCAGGACCTGCGCCTCAACGGACTTGTCCAGCGCCGAGACGGCTTCATCGAGGATCACCAGACGCGGGTCCACCGCCAGTGCCCTGGCAATGTTCACCCGCTGACGCTGACCGCCGGAAAGCTCATGGGCGTAGCGACCGGCAAAGCGCGTCGGTTCCAGTCCGACCCGGCCTAACAGGTCTCTGGCACGAAGCAGTGAATCCTTCTGGCTGACGCCGTGTACGGACGGACCGAATGCTACGGATTGCTCCATGGTCAGGCGCGGGTTCAGCGACGAGTAGCTGTCCTGAAAAACCATCTGCACCTGACGCCGGTAGTCACGCAACGGCAGTTGAAGCCCGCCGACGCTCATGGCGTCGAAGACCAGTTCGCCACTGTCGTGCTCAATCAACTGCATCAACAACCGCGCCGTGGTGGACTTGCCGCAGCCGGACTCACCAACCACCCCGAGGGTTTCGCCCTTGTGGACGACAAAGTTGATGCCATCCACGGCACGAACCACGCTGCGTTTGCCCAACGCACCTTTGACCGGGAAGTGTTTGACCAGATTTTCCACTTTCAGCAGTGGCTGCGCTGGACCGCCAATATCGCGCTTGGTCATCGTCAGCTCCTGATTGCCATGGCCGCCCGCAACCGATCGGCGAGCACGTTGAAAGAGATCGAGGTGATGAAAATCATCGCTCCCGGCAAGGCCGAAACCAGTGGCTGGGTGTAGATCGCGGTGCGCAGGGTATTGAGCATCAGGCCCCACTCGGGCTCGGGCGGCGTGACGCCCAGCCCGAGAAACGACAGGCCCGAAGCGAGGATCATCGACACCGAAATCAGTCCCGTGGTGAACACGAAAATCGGCCCCAGCACATTGCCCAACACCTGAGTGCGAATAATCGTGAATGAACCCGCCCCCGAGGCACGCGCCGCTTCGATGTAATCCCGGTTGCGCACCTGAGTGGTGACGCTCTCAGCGATCCGCGCCACTTGCGGCACGAACACCAGCGTCAGTGACAGCAAGGCGTTGTTGACCCCGGCGCCCAACGCTCCCGAGAAAGCGATCGCCAGCAGCACCGACGGGAATGCGTAGAACACATCCACGGTGCGCATGATCAGGCTGTTCAGCCAGCCACCGAAGTAACCGGCAATAACCCCGATCGCACCACCGATGAAAAAGGCGAAGATCACCGGCGTGATGCCCATGAACAACGACAAGCGCGCACCCAGCATGAGACGCGAGAGCAGATCACGGCCCAATTCATCGGTGCCCAGAGGAAAGCCTTCGGTGCCGATTGGCTTCAGGCGTTTGAACATGGAGGTGGTAAACGCGTCTCCTGGAACGATCCATGGCCCGAACACGGCCAGCAGCAGCAACACGAAAATGATCGTGCCCACGAACAACGCCACCGGATCGCGGCGCACGCGACCAAACACTTCACTCCAGTAGCCCGGCGAGCTTTCGACGGGGGCAATGACCGGCGTGGCCGGCCGCAATATCGACAGGTTCATGCTCAGCCCCTTTTGATACGTGGATCGAGCAACGTCTGCAGGATGTCCACCAGCAGATTGAGTGCCACGAAAAACAAGGCCAGGACCCAGATCGTGCCCTGCAGCAACGGCAAGTCGCGCTGAAAGATCGCGGAGTTGAGCAGCAAGCCGGTGCCGGGCCAGGCGAACACGGTCTCCACCAGAATAGAGCCGCCCATCAAGTAACCGATCTGCAAGCCCATCACCGCCATCGCGGTGGGCGCTGCGTTCTTCACTACGTGACGGAACAGACCCCATTCACTCAGGCCCTTGGCGCGCAAGCCGATGATGAATTCCTGAGCGAGGGTTTCCGCTACCTGAGCGCGCACGGTGCGGGCGATGATTCCGGTGGGGATGACCGACAAGGTAATCGCCGGGAGAATCATGAACTGCAAATGCGCCCAGTCCCATGCCCACGCGGCCTGCCCCAGCGGCCCGCCGCCGGTCGCGGGCAGCCAGCCCAATTGTGAAGAAAAGATGATCACCATCAACATGCCGAGCCAGTAATGCGGAACGCTGACGCCCACCGCAGAAATGGCCGATGCCACTCGATCAAGCCAGCTGTCCTGAAAATAACCGCCCACGAAGCCAAACAGGCTGCCAAGGACGAAGCCAATCAGGGTCGCCAGCAATGCCAGCCGCAAGGAATAACCCACGGCGCCCATGACTTCAGCAGTGACCGGACGGCCGCTGGCAATGGACATTCCGAGATCACCCTGAACCGCATGCCATAGCCACAGGCCAAACTGCACCGGCAGCGGTTTGTCGAAACCATAAGCCTGGATCAACTGCGTACGCAGTGCCTCGGATGCATCCGGTGGCATCACCGAAACCAGCGGATCGCCAGGAGCCATTTGCACGAGCATGAAACACACCAGCGCCACGCCCAGCAAAATAGGCGTCGCCAGTAGAATGCGACGCAAGATATAGGAAAGCATAAGGTCGCCTCACACGGTTTTTATGTGGGAGCAGCGCTTGCTCGCGATAAGGCTGGATGCGATTTCGCTTTAGATCGCGTCCAGCCTTATCGCGGGCAAGCACCGCTCCCACAGGTTCTGCGCAATCCTGTAGGACCGGCTGAAGGTCTCAGGCTTCTCAGTCCTGTTTGGAGACCAGCGTCAGGTCGATGAACCAGCTCTGCGCCGGGACCACGCCTTTGATTTTTGGCGAAATGGCGCGTGGTCCTACGTCGTGCGCCACGTACAGGAACGGAGCCTCATCAACGATGGCCGCGTTGAGCTTGCCAGCCGCTTCATCCAGCGCCTTGGGGTCGAAGGAATTGCGCACCGTGGTGATCAACTTCTCGACTTCCGGGTTGGCGAAATACCCCCAGTTATTGGAGACCGGCGGGAATGCCTTCTCGCTGGCGAAGCGCACCATGCCGAAGTATGGGTCCATCACAGCCGCGCTGACGTTGATCGCATTGGCGCCTTGCGCCGCAGGATCCTTGGCCCCCAGACGCCAGCCACTGAACAGGGTGTTCCACTCAGTGACCGCGATTTCTACGTCGAAGTAACAGCCCTTGAGGCTCTGCTGAATGTATTCGTTCATGGGCAATGGCTGCATTTGCCCAGACCCGGATGCCGAGGTCAGCACCTTGACCTTGATCGGTTTCGTCTTGCTGTAGCCCGCCTCGGTCATGAGTTTCTGCGCGGCCTCCTGATCGTATTTGATCTTGAAGGACGGGTTGCCGTACCACGGCGAATCCTTCTCGTACGTGCCGGTGGCTTCCTGCATATAGCCGCCCAGATAAGCCTTCAGCTCACTGCGGTCCAGACACAGGTTGGCAGCCTGACGGACACGCTTGTCCAGCCAGGGCGAACCCGGCGCGAAGGAGAACTGCCATGGCCACAGGTGCGGCTGAGCGTTCGAGTAAATCTTGAAATCCTTGCTTTTGATCTGGTCCATGGCATCCGGCGCCGGTGCCTCAATCCAGTCCACCTGGCCGGACAACAGCGCCGCGGTACGAGCGTTGGCTTCTGGCAACGGGATCAACTCGACGCGATCAACCTTGGGCACACGCTTGGGATCCCAATAATCCGGGTTCTTGTCCAGCACCAGAACCTGACGCGGCACCATACGGTTCATCTTGAACGGACCGGTGCCCGAAGAGTGGCTGGCGAACGCGGTCCAGGCTTGCTTGGAACGCTCGGCGGGATCCGTTGTAGTGGCTGGCACAGCATCGAAATCCTTCTGCCAGGCCACGGGCGAAGCCATGAACAGGTTGGTCAGGTTGTACGGCAGCACTGCATCCGGCTCGCTGGTGGTCAGCTCGACGGTCAGATCATCGATCTTCTTCGCGCTGCGCAGGGTCGGCATGCGGGATACGGTCACGCCAATCTGCCCAGGGGCATATTGCGGGGCCTGTTTGTCGAGGACCTTATTGACGTTCCAGACCACTGCATCAGCGTTGAAAGCCGAGCCATCGTGGAACTTGACGCCGGGGCGCAGCTTGAAGATCCACTTGGTGTGATCATCAGGATTGACCGCCCACTCGGTGGCAAGCCCCGGCACCAAGGCGCTGGGCTTCTCGCTCTGGGACAGATCCCACTCAACCAGCGAGTCAAAAAGAGTGATCCCGGTAAAACGGTTGCCTTCATACCCCTGATCCGGCTGACCATGAGTCAGCGGAATGTCCGCTGCAGTCATGGCAATCCGCAAGGTGCTATCGGCCATCGCGGCCAGAGGCGACAAGGCACCGATCGCTACCGAGCAGGCCAGTGCCAGTCGGGTAAAACTACGTGCGCGGGTTACTGAAGCGTGCGTCATGGCGAGTTTCCCATCAGTCCAGGTAAGGAGAGCTGACAGGTGCAACGCAATGGGCATACCAACTTTTTTATCTGGAAATCCTTTCCAGCGAGCCCTGCATGGAAAGTCTAGTATTTTCAGCCAGTTACAACACATTAAAAATCGCTGGAAAATTCTACCCAAACGTTTGGGTAGTGTTGCGCGGCGGTTCATGCAATCTTTTGGTACGCAGCGCTCCATGCTGGCGCAACTGCCCTGCTCCCATGACGGCACAGGCCAGGCCGCGCAGAACCGTCGGCGAAATACGCGTTATGAGGCCCGCTCCATGAACAGACGTCCCGCCACACTTCGCGGTATTGCCCAGCAGCTCAACGTTCATGTCTCGACGGTCTCACGGGTGCTCAACGGCACCCTTGACCATGCAGGCAGGGCCGCGTCCAAAGACACTATTGAGCGCATTCGCGCCCTTGCCGCCAGCCTTGATTACCAACCCAACACCCACGCCCGCACCCTGAAAACCCGGCACAGCCGCGAGATAGCGATTCTGGTTCCCAGGCTTTCCGACCTCGTACTGGCCACGGTCTATGAAGGCATCGACGAAACCGCCAGCGCGCGACGCTATACCTCATTCGTTGCCAACACCTTCGACCGTCCGGAACGCCAACGGGAACTGGCAGAGCGTGCCCTGGCGCGCAATGTCGAAGGTTTGATCATCAGCGATGTGCACTGCACTGCGGCGCCCGGGTTTCTAGAGGAACTGGCGGAACGGCAGGTGCCCTTCGTGCTGGTCAGCCGCCGACGCGGTCAGCATTGCTCGGTCACGTCGGACGACGAAATGGGTGGTCGTCTCGCTGCCGAACATTTATTTGCGCAGGGTCATACGAGAGTTGCAGTGATCGCCGGTGAAGTGCACAGCAGCAACTCCAGCGAACGCACTGCCAGCTTCGTCGAGTATTACCGCGAGCGCGGCATCGACATTGCGCGTGAGTACATCATCCCCGGCCAGTTCGACAGCCAGGTCGGTTTCAGTACCGGCGAATATTTGCTAAGCCTGGAACACCCGCCGACGGCGATTTTTGCCGTCAACGATTTCCTGGCCATCGGCTTGTTCGGTGCCCTGCGCAATCGCGGCCTGGTGGCCGGACGGGACATTGCTGTCATCGGCTACAACGACACGCCACTCGCCGCTCACCTGCAACTCACCAGCATCAGCACCAGCATGCACGCCCAGGGCGTACGTGCGGTTGAGACCCTGATGCAACGAATTGCGGGTGAACCGGTGCAGTCACATCGGTTCCCGGCAGTGCTGATCGTGCGTGACAGCAGTTGTTGCAAACCACTGAGTTGAAACACCTCACTCATCAAACAACATGCAAACTGCTGGATTGAAATGCATTTTTGTAGGAGCTGCCGAAGGCTGCGAAGCATTTATGCTGACACACCGCGATCGCAGCCTTCGGCAGCTCCTACAGGTCCTGTGTTTGCTGCACAACGCCTGTAAGGACCAGTCTTCCAATTCACGCTGCAACCTGGCGCGCGGTTAGCGTCACCCAATACCGCGTCCGGGTTTGTACTTGCAGAGGCAGGCTGGCGGCGAGCAGGAACAGAATCTTGTCAGTGTCATCGAGGCGGAAGGTGCCGGTGACCTTCAGCGACTCCAGTGCAGGCTCCCAACGCAGAATGCCTGGACGATAGCGACTGAGCTCCTCCAGAAAACGGCCCAGCGGCTGATTTTCAACACTGACCACGCCCGGACGCCAACCCGGTTGACGGGTATCAAAAGGCTGCACAGAGGTAATTGATTCGGCGCTCATGGTGGCGCGCTGGCCCGCCTGCAATCTCATCGAGTGTCCCTGATGCGGGGTGAGTTCCACCGTACCGCGCCACACAGAAACCTGACAGCTCTGCCCGTACTGACGGATACACAACTCCGCACCTACGGCCAACACCTGCCCTTGAGCGGTATTGATGGTCATCGCCGGGACGTTGTTGGCGAGGTTCAGCGCCATCTCGCCCTCGATCAGCGACAGCAAACGCCTGCCCTGCTCCAGATCCATGTCTAACGCTGAGGCAGTGTCCAGTTGCAGCAAACTGCCATCCGGCAAACGCAGATCACGGCGCTCGCCCGAGGCTGTACGCAGATCGGCCCGCCAGGCGGCGACCGGTGCCTGCTGGGCGAGCATCCACCCCGCAGGCAGTAGCGCGGCAACGATCAGGGCGCGTTTGAGCACCGCGCGACGCCCCGAATCCGGTCGGTCCAGACTGGCCATCGCCAACTCGGGGGGCAGCCCGGCAAACCGCTGGCGCAGGCCTTGGGCTTTTTGCCAGGTCTGTTCGTGATGAGTGGACTGCTCACGCCAACGCTGCAAGCGCGCCCGGTCCTCGGCATTGGCGCTGCCGGATTCCAGCAGGACGAGGAAATCCGCTGCGTCTTCGGCAATCTGCCGGGACGGCACCGCGCCGCTCATAGCTCAACCATCAGGCAATGGGTGTAAGCCTGAGCCATATAGCGTTTTACCGTTCGCTCGCAGACCTGCAAGCGCTCCGCAATCTGTGCGTAATTGAGACCTTCCAGTTGCGCCCAGAGAAACGCACGGCGCACCGGCACCGGCAGCGCGTCGAGCAGTTCATCCAGTGCCTGCAGGGTTTCCAGCAAGACCCAGCGCTGCTCGGGTGAGGGAATCACGTGTTCAGGCAGCGTCGCGAGCGCCTGGAGGTAGGCCTGCTCGACGCTGCGACGTTGGTAATGGTTGATCAGCAAGCGCTTGCCCACCGTCAACAGGTAGGCCCGTGGCTCACGCAATGAGCTCAGTGGTTCGCTGTGCTGGCTGGCCAGTACCTTGACGAACGTATCCTGACTCAAATCGGCAGCATCCCATGCATTGCCAAGGCGACCGCGCAGCCAGCTTTCCAGCCAACTGCGATGATCGCGGTAGAAACTTTCCAGGGTGGGCTCCAACGGCCCCGCTGCTTCCCTCATCGTCAACCGCTCACTGTGAGTCACTACTTAAAATGAGAATCATTCTAAGTAGTTCAGGCGGGAGCGCCAACTTTATTTGTTGAGTTTGCGGTGTGTGCCTGGTTTTGCGGCGCCCAAATCGCGGGCAGGCACCGCTCCCACATTAGATCGCACTCCCCCTGTGGGAGCGGTGCTTGGTCTGGGCCGCATCCGGACGATTCAGGCGCTAAAAATCTTTCCTGAAATGACCTCTCAAGAAGTCCACCCGACACCTCAGCGCCGCTTCATCCGGTCAATGATCACCGCCAGCAACAGGATCGATCCGCGGATCACGTACTGATAAAACGTATCGATATTCTTCAGGTTCATCGCATTCTCGATGATTGCCAGAATCAACACCCCGGCAATCACATGGCGGATCATGCCAATCCCGCCGCTCAGCGACACCCCGCCCAGCACGCAAGCGGAAATTACCGTCAGCTCAAAGCCCTGCCCGATCATTGGCTGACCAGACGTCATCCGCGACGCCAACACCACGCCCGCCAGCGCACCGATCAAACCATGCACCGCGAAGATAATGATCTTGGTGCGATCCACATGCACACCGGCCAGCAACGCCGCTTCCTGGTTGCCGCCGATCGCAAGGGAATTACGGCCGTAAGTTGTGTAATTCAACAACCAGCCAAAAAATGCAAAACACACGATGGTGATCAGAATGGGCACCGGAACACCGTACAGCTGGCCGTTACCGAACACGAAGAAGTCTTCGTTGGAAACGCCCACCGCCTTGCCATTGGAAAAGATATACGCAAGGCCACGAACAATCTGCATCGTCGCCAATGTCGCGATCAGCGCGTTGATGCGCAGCTTGGCAATCACAATGCCGTTGATCAGCCCTACCACCAGGCCCATGGCCAACGCGGCGGATATACCGAGAAACAGGCTGTCCGTATCGCGAATCACGATCCCGGCAATCACCCCCGAGCAAGCCAGCACCGAGCCCACCGACAGGTCGAAATGCCCGGATGCCAGGCAAAACAACATCGTGCAGGCAGCGATGCCAACGGTGGAAATTGCCAGCCCCAGACCACGCATGTTCAGGGGTGACATGAAGTTGTCGATGAGGAGTGTGCAGAGCACAAAGATGCCCACGGCGGCCATCAGCATCGCCCAGTCATCAATGAAACGACGCACGTTAAGGCCCTGACGTGGAGCCGTCAGACTGGATTCGGTAGACATACGCACCTCTTTCTTGTTTTTCATTCTTGTTTTTCATTCTTGTTTTTCTGCTTGTGCTTCACGTAGCGGGTCCGTGTCAGACACGGGTTCGCGGCAATGCCAGTTGCAACAGACGCGCTTCATTCGCATCATCGCGATTCAGCTCGCCGGTGATCGCGCCTTCGCTCATGACCAGAATCCGGTCGGCAATACCCATGACTTCCATCAAGTCACTGGACACTACAATCACCGCAATACCGTCGGCCGCCAGGTTATGGATGATCTGGTAAATCTCGGACTTGGCGCCGATATCGATGCCTCGCGTCGGCTCATCCAGCAGCAGGACTTTCATGGGCATCGACAGCCAGCGACCGAGAATCGCCTTCTGTTGATTGCCCCCGGAGAGAAACAGCATCTGCTGATCCGGCGAAGGCGTTTTGACGTTCATCGCCTGAATCTGGTGTTTGGCGTTGCTCTTCTCCCAGCGGCCCTGAATCAGGCAGCCCATCGTCACGTGGCGTGGACGCGCACCAATGTTGATGTTTTCGGCAACGCTGGAGAGCGGCACGATGCCTTCTTTCTTGCGGTCTTCTGGGCATAGCAGGATTCCGGCGGCAATCGCATCACGAGGGGAACGCAGTTCGAGGTTCTTGCCGTCGATCTGCAACGTGCCGGACTTGCTGCGCGTCAGGCCCGACAACATGCGGAACATCTCGGTACGACCAGCCCCCACCAATCCAAAGAAGCCCAGCACTTCGCCTTTTTGCACGGCGAACGTCACCGGTTCCTGCAAACCCGGCCCAAGCAATCCAGTGACCCGCAAGCCTGGCCCTTGATGCTGTCGCGGCCGATAGTTGTAGATGTCCTGAATATCGCGACCGACCATGCAGGTCACCAACCGGTCGTGGTCCAGCTCAGCCATATCTTCGAAGGTGCGCACGAAGCGCCCGTCCTTGAACACCGTGACGGCATCGCAAACACGGAAGATTTCTTCCATGCGATGGGACACATAAAGGATCACCCGGCCTTCGTCCCGCAGCTTGACGATGATTGCCATCAAGCGATCGATTTCCCGTGCCGACAGACTGCTGGTGGGCTCATCGAACGCAATGACATGGGCGTTACGTGACATGGCCTTGGCGATTTCCACCAGTTGCCGTTGGCCAAGAGACAAGTCGCCAAGCCGGGTCGACGGATCAATCTCGTCGGCCAGCCCTTTGAGCAGCTCCCGCGCCTGACGCAACATGGCGCGGCGGTTCACCATGCCCCAGCGGCTTGGCATGTGGCCCAGCAGCAGGTTCTCGGCGACAGACATCTCAGGTACCAGTTGCAGTTCCTGGTGAATGACTGCGACACCTGCGGCAATGCTGTCGGCGGTGGATTTGAAGGTGTACGCCTGGTCACCAATCGACAAGTTGCCGCTGCTCGGCTGATAAGAGCCGCCCAGTATTTTCAGGAGCGTGGACTTGCCCGCTCCGTTCTCGCCCATCAGCGCATGAACGCTGCCGGGACGTGCTTCAAAGTTAATCTCCGACAGTGCGCGCACGCCGGGAAAGGTCTTGCCGATGCCGTTAAAGCGCAGGCTGCCTGCGGGTACAGGCTGTGAGGCGGATTTGACAGTAGCTTGCGATTGCATGAAACCTCCCATTATCAGGATCGAACACCATTCCTGTAGGAGCTAGCTTGCTTGCGATGGCGCCGGGTCAGGCGATAATTTATTCGCTGATACACCGCCATCGCGAGCAAGCTCACTCCTACAGGGTCCCGTAGTGCGAGACAGTTCAGCACGAGGAACGCAAAACGCGAACCTCACGCCGTTTTTACTTCCAGAGACCAATCTTGGTCAGCACTTCCTGGAAGTTCGCCCGGGTAATCAGTGTCACGTCATCCATTGCCGTGTATTTAGGAGGCTCTTCGCCGGTGGTCACCCACTTGTACATCTGCAGCGCAGTGTTGTAGCCCTCTTTATCCGGGCTTGGCAGCATCGAACCGAAGAAGCCGCTTTCCTTCTTCTTCAATTCATCGATGGCGTCAGTGCCGTTGATACCAATGCCGATCACATTGGCAGGCTTGAAGCCCGCGCCGGCCGTTGCACGCACACCACCCAGAACGGTGTTGTCGTTCATGCCGCCGATGATCAGGTTCTTCGCAGCGGCAGGCAGCTTAGGCAATGCCGAGTTGGTGGACTCCATGCTGCCAGGTACATCGAGGGTCTTTTGCGCAGTGAACAGGATGTGGTCTTCCGGGAAGCCCGCTTTCTTCAATGCATCTACCGAACCGTCGGTACGCTTCTTGCCGGTATCGAGTTCGTTGTAGGTGTTGATAATGGCGTAGGTTTCTTTCCAGTCCCAGTTACGATTCTTCGCTTCGGCGGCCATGGCTTCGCCCTGTTTCTGGCCGACTTCGAACGCGGCCATGCCCAGGTACGGGACGTCCTCCATGAACTTGCCACTGGCGTCGACAAATCGATCATCCACGGCCATGACTTTCAGGCCGTTGGCTTTGGCCTTGGCAACAATGGCAGGGCCAAGGGATACGTCGGGTGGGCAGATGACGAAGCCTTTGGCACCGTTGGCGGCCAGGCTATCGATAGCGGAAAGGGTCTTTTCACCGTCAGGCACGGCAATTTTGATCACTTCAAAACCATGGTCCTTGCCAGCTTTCTCAGCAAAGGCCCATTCGGTTTGAAACCACGGCTCTTCGGCCTGTTTGACGAGGAAGCCGATTTTGACTTTGTCAGCGGCAGATACACCACCCGACAGACCCAGCACAGCAGTGGCAACAGCGGCACAGCAAAGGGAACGGATCCCATGACGACTCAACATAGCTAACTCCTTATTTTTATTGAATAGCTACAGCGTCCAGCGATGAGTTGTGTTGAGGTCATCCGCACCCGAAGGGAATCTGGATCGACATCAAAACAAGAACAAAACAGTCATATCATATTATCAATGACCGGAATGTAACCTAGTGTCACGCATGCTAAAGCACCAACATGGAACGCTCCTTTTCAGTTAATGAAACCAGCCTTGGACCCACCAACGGTCAGCCCGCAAAACGCGTCGACGGCAAACCCTGAATGCCAACATCCGTCGCCAACAGTGCACCGTCGAATTGACCATGAGCGTCGCCCGGCTCCGCGCTGGTGACATACAGTGTGGTCATGTCTGGACCGCCAAACACGCAGCTGGTGGGATGACTGACTGGCAGTTCGACGATCCGGTCAACGCTGCCGTCCGGCGCAAAGCGGATCAGGCAGCTACCACCCCAACGGGCGTTCCACACGTAGCCTTCGACGTCCATCGCCGAGCCGTCCGGCACGCCGCGAGCATGTTCGGCGGCCCAGATCGAGCGCGATGCAAGTTCTCCATTGGCAAGAATCGGGTAGCGATAGATCACGCCATCAAGACTGTCCGCGCTGTAGAGCTCATCGCTCCTGGAATTCCATACCAAGGTGTTGACGATGCCCTGGCCTTCAAGCAAAGGCTTGACTGCGCCATCGGCGTCAATTCTGAATAAACCGCCCGAGCGTCGGGTGATCGGCAGATCACCGCCCTCCTCGTCGAGATTGTTTTGCATGGTGCCCAGCCACAAGCGACCTTGAGCATCGCAACGGGCTTCATTGGCGCGATTACCGACAACCGGGTCGGCCTTGCACAACAGCGTCAGGTTTGGTGTGTAGCCCGGAGAATCCAGATCAAGACGGTAGACGCCGCTGGCCAGTGTCACCAGTGCGTCGCCCCGGCGAGTGGGAATGAACGACGAGACAGGCTCGGGCAAATGCCATTGCTGATACTGCTCTTCGAACAGGCGGCAAGCCAATCGGGCCGCGATGTCGACCCAGTACAGGGTCTGGGTTTCTGCATCCCAGAACGAGCCTTCGCCCAGCATGAAACGGTGCGCTGAAACAGGCAGCCATTGCATATGAAAATGTCCTTTGTTCTTGTTTTTTTAGGTGCTTCTTATAGGTGCTTCAGGGTGTTCGGTTATCAGTACAACGTTAGTCGGTGAAGCTGTTTGACGCCAAAGCCTGGCGGGCAAACGATTCGGCAATGACCCCGGCAGCCTGCTCGATCAAGGTCATGCAAGCCCACACGCCCCGCGCCGCATCACGACTGGCAATCGCGTCGGCGAGATCCTTGTGCAGTGGCAAGGTTTTACCCAATTCGCCCGGCACCGCCGACGACACCTCGAAGGACACCGCCAACAAGGCACCCAGCGCAGGCAGCATTTGCTCAATGAACCGGTTATGGCTGGCCGCCAGAACCGCTTCATGGAGGCGTCGGTCGGCCAGGTTGTAGTCGCCCATGTCCGCCACCGATTCTGCCAATGCTGCATACGCCAACTGAATCTCGCTGATCTGCTCGGCGCTGGCCCGCTCGCACGCCCAACGCACCGCCATGGGCTCGATGGTCCTGCGCAAATCCAGCAGGTCCTTCACAAAATCTTCTGGCAATCCCTTGCGTGCCAGCCAGCTCACAACCTGCGGGTCGAACAGATTCCAGCTACGCAACGGCAAAACCCGGGTGCCCACCTTGGGCCCTACTTCCAGCAGGCCCTTGGCAACCAGGGTTTTGATCGCCTCGCGGATCACCGTACGGCTGACGCCTAACTCTTCAGCCAATACCGCTTCGACTTTCAACACCTGACCCGGCCGCACATTGCCCGCCGCGATCCACGCCCCCAGCCAATCGACTGTGGACGCATGAAAATTACTACTCATGTGCTGCGCCTCACCACGCGGTCATTTCCGCGACCCGAGGCTAATCATCACATGATTGGCTGTCAAACCTGCCTATGGTGTTGCCCGTAGGAGCTGCCGAAGGCTGCGATGGCTCTAATACTGGGGAAACGCCAAATCGCAGCCTCCGGCAGCTCCTACAAAATCGATGCGACCATCAAATAGTATTACGATTAAATTTTCAAGTGACGTTTTATCGGCTATAAATCCTGATAACACTCTTTTACAGGATGAATAGTCAGACCAATAACCTTCCCGAGCAAGAATCCGACCCGCATCGAAGGTTCGGTGCAGCCCACTACAACAACAAAAAAAGGTACATTCAATGAAACCCTCTTCACTGCTCAGCAGCTTCGGACTGTCCTTGATGATCGCCACCCTCACGGCCAACGCCGCCAACCTTACCAATGAACACAGCGCCTTTGGCAAAACAGCCGATGGCACTGCCGTCGAGAAGTACACCCTGCGCAACAGCCATGGCGTGGAAGCCAACATCATTACCTACGGCGCGACCCTGCAATCGCTGCTCCTGCCCGACAAGAACGGCAAGGTTGAGGATGTGGTCCTTGGTTTCGATGATGTGAAAGGTTATCAGGACAACGGCACCGTCTATTTCGGCGCAACCATTGGCCGTTTCGGCAACCGTTTGGCCGATGGCAAATTCAGCCTGGATGGCAAGACCTATCAGGTGCCGCAAAACGACAAGACCAATGCCCTGCACGGTGGCACTCAGGGTTTTGACAAGCGGGTATGGAAAGCTGAACCCAGCAATGAAAACGGCTGGGTGGGCGTCAAGCTGACCTATGTGTCGCCGGATGGCGAGATGGGGTTCCCCGGAGAGCTGAAAACCGAGGTGACCTACAGTCTCAACGAGAAGAACGAGCTGCGCATCCACTACAACGCCACCACCGACAAGCCCACCGTGCTCAACCTGACCAATCACAGTTACTTCAACCTCGCGGGCGCGGGTAACGGTGATGTGCTCAAGCAAGTCGCTACCCTTCACGCTTCGCATTACACGCCGGTCAACGAGAAGCTGATCCCCACCGGCGAACTGCCTGCGGTCAAAGGCACACCCATGGACTTCTTGACGCCTACAGCCATCGGCAAGAACATCAAGGCGGACCATCAGCAATTGAAATACGCCGAGCCGAAACAAGGCGGGTTTGATTTCAACTGGGTGCTGGACACTAAAGGCGACGTCAGCAAACTGGCTGCCGAAGTCAGCGACCCGCAATCCGGTCGGCGCCTGCAGTTGTTCACCAGCGAGCCTGGCGTGCAGCTGTATACCGGCAACTTCCTGGACGGCAGCATCCATGGCAAAGGCGGCAAGGTCTACCCGCACTGGGGCGCCTTCACCCTGGAAACCCAGCACTACCCGGACGCGCCGAACCAGCCGAAATTCCAGAGCACCCGACTGGATCCGGGCAAGGCGTATACCCAGACCACCGTGTTTAAATTTTTGTAAGCCTATGCAAATCCCTGTGGGAGCGGTGCTTGCCCGCGATAAGGCTGGATGCGATTCAGGATGGATCGCGTTGTTCTTATCGCGGGCAAGCACCGCTCCCACATGAACCGCGTAATAGTCTGATAATCACTTACCCCGCATCGCCGCCACCAACTGATCAACGTTGTACTTGAACATCTGCACATAGCTGGCCGCCGGCCCATTGGCTGGCGACAGCGCTTCCACATATAACTCGCCACCCGGCTTGGCACCGCTGGCATCGGCGATCTGTTTCACCAGACGCGGATCACCGGAGTTCTCGAAAAAGTACGCACTGACGTGCTCCGCCTTGATCTGTCGGATCAACTTGCCCACATCCGCTGCCGAAGCTTCAGATTCGGTGGAGAAGCCCAAGGGCGACAGGAACGTGACGCCATACGCATCGCCAAAGTAGCCAAAAGCGTCGTGAGAAGTCAGCACTTTACGTTGCGCCACCGGGATGGACTGGATTTGCGTCCGTGCGTAGCTGTCCAGCGCTTTAAGCTGCTCGGTGTAGCGCTCGCCATTGGCCTTATAAAGACTGGCGCCCGCAGGATCGGCTTTTTCCAGCGCAGCAACGATATTGTGCACGTAGATCACTGCATTGGCAGCGCTGTTCCAGGCGTGTGGGTCGGTAATGCGCTGGCCGTCCTCTTCCATGCTGCGAGTCTTGATCCCGCTGGACAGCACCACAGGCTCGCCTTTGTAGCCTGATGCCTTGATCAGCCGATCCATCCAGCCTTCCAGATGCAAGCCGCTGACAAATACCAGATCGGCTTTCTTCAACGCCTGAGCATCGGCCGGGCTGGGCTCATAGACATGCGGATCGCCGTTGGGGCCGATCAGCGACGTGACATGCACCCGCTCGCCGCCGACGGTCTGCACCATGTCGGCAATGACTGTAAATGACGCGACGGCTTCCAGTGGTTTGGCCTGGGCCAGAACACTAAACGCAGACAGCACAAGGGCTGCCATCGAACTCAACAGCATTGATCGTTTCATGACGTTCCTCTTGAAGTCAGTGGGTCAGGTGGGATTGGGGAAACAGGCCGCGCAGGATGCCCGTGCGGCCGAACAACAGAGAAAAACCATAGAAAGCGCTGGCGGTCAGGACGATGGCGGGTCCAGAGGCGACGCTCATGTGGTAGGAAATGATCAGTCCGATCAGCCCTGACAACGTCGCAACCAGCGTGGAAATCGCCACCAGAGCGCTCAGTGAAGTGGCCCAGAAGCGCGCCGCCGTAGCCGGGAGCATCATCATGCCGACCGCCATCAAGGTGCCCAGCGCCTGAAAGCCTGCCACCAGATTGAGCACCACCAACAACAGAAAAAGTACGTGATACAGCGAGCCACGCCCGCCGACGGCTCGCAGGAATCCGGGATCAAAACACTCCAGGACCAGTGGCCGATAAATCAGTGCCAGCAGGATCACGGTGAACGAAGCGATGCCGCCGACCATGTAAATCGCATCGGCGTCGATGGCGAGAATGGTGCCAAACAGCACATGCAGCAGATCCACATTGGAGCCGTGCAGGGAAACGATCATCACCCCGGCTGCCAGCGAGGTCAGGTAGAAACTGGCGAAACTGGCGTCCTCACGCAGAGCCGTCAAACGGCTGACCAGCCCCGACAGCAGCGCGACCGCCAGACCTGCGATCAAGCCGCCGATACCCATGGCAGGCAGCGACAAACCAAAAAACAGAAAGCCCAACGCGGCGCCTGGCAACACCGCATGGCTCATGGCATCGCCCACCAGGCTCATGCGCCGTAGCATCAGCAAAACGCCCACCGGCCCCGAGCCAATGCCCAGCGCCAGACACGCCACCAGAGCACGGCGCATGAAGCCGAACTCGATGAAGGGTTCGATGAGTAAGGTGTAGAGGGTCATGAGATTGCCCCCGAGAAGTCGACTGAAATGCAGTCCCCTGTGGGAGCGGTGCTTGCCCGCGATAAGGCTGGATGCGATTCAGGATAAATCGAGGTGCTCTTATCGCGGGCAAGCACCGCTCCCACAGGTTCCGCGCTTACAACAGGAAGGCGTGGCATCAGGTTCATCATTGAGCCTGCTCCCCACACAACTCCGCATCCGCACTCCAGAACTCGGCCATGTTGCGTGCCTTGCGCAGGTTCTCGACGTTCAGCACGTCTGCAGTGGCGCCCCAGGCAATGGCTTCTCGGGCCATCAATAGGGTTTGCGGAAAGTGCTGACGCACCTGATCGATGTCATGCAGCACTGCGATGACGGTTCTGCCCTGCCCGTGCCAGACCCGGACGAGCTCCAGCAGGTCGCGGGTGGTGCGTGCGTCAATCGCGGTGAAGGGTTCGTCGAGCAAGATGACGGCCGCGTCCTGCAACAACAGCCGGGCGAACAGCACCCGCTGAAACTGTCCGGAAGACAGCGAACCAATGCTGCGAGACTCAAAGCCTTCCAACCCCACCGCTTGCAGTGAATCCTGCGTGCGCTTCGCCAGGTCGCGAGTCAAACCACGGAACGCGCCGATGCTGCGCCACGCGCCCATCGCCACGGTGTCGGCCACGCTCAATGGAAAGCTGCGGTCGATTTCCGCGGCTTGAGGCAAATAACCCAGGGTTTTAGTCGCCAGATTGCCGCGGTCCACCCGCCCTGCAGCCGGTTTAAGGGTACCCGCGATGGCTTTGATCAGGGTTGATTTCCCTGCACCGTTAGGCCCGACGATCGCCGTCAGGCTGCCCGCTTCGAAACAACCGCTGAGGTGGTGCACCGCAGGCCGACGTTCGTAGGCGACGGTAAGGTCTTTTAGGGAAATAGCCGCACTCATGGTATGGCCACCGCCCAGACGATGGCCAACCACAGCAATATCAGCATGCCCAGGGCGAGCACGACTCGCTTCCATGCCGATTGGGCGAGAACCGAACCGGCGATGGAAGGAACACGGGGAGCTTTCATGGGCCAGTAACCTGCAACGATTCGTTACAGTATTACATAGCCAAACATCGAAATGTTATGAAATAACATTTATGTCCGCTATTTCCCGATAGCAACGAAGCCCTTTTGCAGATCCTCGATCAATGCCGCCACATCTTCCAGACCAATGTGCAGACGCAGAACCGGATTCAGCGCCTTGTCTGCCAGATTCTCCCGGTCACTGAGGTCGGCGACCGTAATCAGGCTCTCGTAGCCGCCCCATGACGCGCCCAGTCCGAACAGACTCAAGGCGCCGATGAACAGGTCCATTTGAGCAGGGTCGGCATTCACCAGCTCGAACGACAACAAACCATTGCTGCCACTGAAGTCGCGCTTGAACACTGCGTGATCCGGATGCTCCACCAGCGCCGGATGGAAGACCCTTTTGACCAGAGGTTGCGCCTGTAGCCAATGGGCAATTTCCAGTGCCTGACGCTCATGCACATCCAGCCGCGAGGCCAGCGTCCGGGCGCCGCGCAATACCAGATAAGCATCATCCGGGCTGACGGTGTTGCCGAAGGTTTCGCTCATCCGCCCCAAAGCTGGCCACACCTCCTTGCGCGTGCAAACGCTGCCCATCACCACGTCGCTATGGCCGCAAATGTACTTGGTCAACGCCATGATCGAGATGTCGGCACCCAGCGTCAGCGGCCGATACAGGTAGCCCGAACCCCAAGTGTTGTCGACGGCCAACAGAATGCCCCGTGGCTTGCACAGTGCAGCAATGGCGGGCAGGTCGCACAGTTCGTAGAGCAGCGAACCCGGCACCTCGGCGTAGACCATTTTGGTGTTGGCTTGCAACAGCCCTTCCAGCCCGCGCCCATTGGCCGGGAAATAACCGACTTCGATACCGAACGGGACAAGAAACTCTTTCGCCAGTCTGCGCACCGGGCCATAGACCGCGTCGGTGAGCAGCACATGATCGCCGGGACGCAGATAGGCCAGAAAGGTTTGCGCCGCGGCCGCCAGTCCGGTCGAGAACAGCTTGGTGCGATATCCACCTTCCAGCTCGGTGACCAGATCTTCCAGGGCAAACCCGGTCGGATTACCCCGCGCGCCGTAGCTCAGAACGCGTTCCGTATCGCGACGCTTACGGATGTCACGCATCTGGCTGAGGCTGTCGAACAGCACAGTGCTCAATCGGGTCACCGGAACATTGACTGCGCGCCCGCCGCTGCCTTTTTCAGTGCGCGCGGCATGAACCAGCCGTGTCCGCACATCAGAAGTAGACGACGGGCGCTCAGGCTTTTTTGCGTGCAAAGGCTTCAGGCTGTTGATTTCCTGTTCAGTCATCTGCGCCAGCAAGCCGATTTCCCAGGCCAGATACTGACGTGCCGCGTCCTTGTTGCCGGAATGCCGGTCGTGAGTGAAAAACAGGAAGTCGATGCACTGCGCGTCGGCCAGCGCCGTTGCGTTGTCCACCAGCGGCAAACCCGCTGCTTGCCAGGCCGCAACGCCGCCCTCCAGCAAACGCACGGTTGCACGTTGCGCCTCAGGTAGTTCAAGTGCCGCCAGTTGCGCGACTTCCGGGATGTCGGCCAGTAACACCAGCGGCCGTGTTTCATCGGCCACCGCGTTAGCCAGCAGCGGACGAATCGACCAGCTCGAACCTTCGATATGCGCCTTGCGGAAGTGGGTGCTCGGGCGCAGATCGATCAAGGTCACAGCGTCATCCTTCAAGGCATCTGAGGTCGCCGCCGCGCTGATCATCGCCAATGGCGCAGCATTCGGGCTCTGCGCTACCGGCAATGCCAGACCACTGCTGACACCGTCGTCCAGTACATAGGCCTGATGCCCTAACTGACGCAGCCAGCTGGCAACGATTGGCGCACGAATGTCATCGGAGTCAATCAGTACAACCCGCGCATGGCGCACGCCGATGTACAGGTCGGTGGACTGAATCAACTGCCCGCCCGGCGTATGCTGCGCACCCGGCAATGTCCCCGCAGCAAACTCTTCAGCAGTGCGCACGTCACAGAGGAAAAGACTGCGGCTTTGATCTTCCGCCCATCTTGCAACCTGTTCAGCGCTGACGGTTTCGACACCGGCTTTTTGCGCCAATGCCTGAGCGGCTTCACGCTGTTTGCCAAGGGATTCAACCGCCACCTCGTCGGGATAACGTCGAGTGCTGCCATGTTCCAGTTGCAGATCGGCGAGGTACCAGCCTTGCGTACCGTTTTCCAAGGCATAAACCGGGTTCTTCACGCCCAGATCGATCAGCGTTTGCGCGCCAATGATGCTGCGGGTACGCCCTGCGCAGTTGACGACGATCGGGGTGGTTTCGTCATTGACCAGTGCGGGCAGACGATAGCCCAGTTCGCCATTGGGGCAGCAAATTGAACCGGGTATGGTCATCTTGCGGTATTCATCGAACGGTCGGCCGTCGAGCACCAGCAACGGCTCGCCGCGAGCCTGCCAGTGCGCCAGTTCGTCTGCAGTGATGTGTGGCGTGTGGCTGGCCTCTTCAACCAGTTCGCCAAATGCCTTTGACGGCACGTGTACCCCGGCGAACAACTGCAAACCCGCCGCCTGCCAGCCATCCGCGCCACCTTGGAGGGTATGCACATGCTGATAACCCAGCGCAGCAAGGCGAGCGACTGCACGCGGAGCCACGTCGCTGCCGGTCTGGTCATAGATCACCAGGCGAACCGCGGGATTGGGCGCCAGACGCGGCGCTTCAATTTCCAGTCGGCTATACGGCAGGTTCTGCCCATGGAACAAATGTGCCTCGCCGTACTGACCGTGCTCGCGCACATCAAACAGGGCAATTTCCTGTCCGTCGAATAGCCACTGTTGCAGTTGCGCTGGGGTGATGGTTTGGCTCATGGGATCTCACAAATTGTTTTATTGACGCAGGGCCTGCGGGGGGGATGCAATCCCAAATATTGGCGCGATGTCGTGGGACCGGCTTTAGCCGGGAAGACGCCATTACACTCACCAAAAACGGGTCATCATAAACACCGTATTCCCGGCTAAAGCCGGTCCACGTCGCACATCAAATTTCGGGCAAACATTGAATTCCCCACAGGTCCTCTGCTCGCTCCAGAGCGGCAGAGGCATCTGAAAAGTCATCGTTGGCGCGCTGCCACAGACATGCAAACAGAGAAGATCAATCACGCATAAGCCTTGATCGAAGGCTCCATCTGCGAGGCGTTGTAATTCAGCACGCGGCCTTCTTCGTTGACGCCAAACCGGCCGTTCAACGACTCCAGCGGTCGGCCATACAAATGGAAATGCAGGGTCGGCGTTTCACCGTCCACACGAATGCCGTGCAGGTCTTCGCCGAGGAAGCCGATCGGCGTGCCCGGCTGCACCACGACCTCTTTTTCCAGTTCGAGTCTGGCGTATTCAGGATTGCTGCCGTCGTCGGTACGGGCCCAGACGTAGTTGATCTCCTGGCCTTGCACAGCAACGATCACGGCCCAGGTCTCATGGTTGTGAGGCAAGGTCTTTTTGCCTGGCAGCAGCGAGTTCATGTAAAGCGTTGGCGTATTGCCGTCGTCGTTCAGGCGATAGCGGAAAGCCGTTGAGCCAGCGCCCGGCACCGGCGATGGAAACGTGTCGAAGTTGAACAGGTCATGGCGAGTGGCGAGGCCTTCAAGCAACCCGATGATCTCCTGCAACGCCGCCCGGTCTACGCCGCAGTCGTTGATTACACGCACTTGCTGCAAAAGGGTTTCGATGGCTTCGGCACGGTTTTCAATGGTCATAAATACTCCTGGGTTATTTATTGAATTGGAATGCGATCTCCCTGTGGGAGCGGTGCTTGCCCGCGATGAGGCTGGACGCGATCTAAAGGGAATCGCGTCCAGCCTCATCGCGGGCAAGCCCAGCCCCCACATGGGAAAGCATTTCAAATCAAAACAGTTTGGGGGTCCTCTTACAGCCTCAAACAGAAATGCTGTACCGGCCCAGATTGCTCAACACATACGGGTCATTCTGTGCCGTCGGACGGCGACCGGAATCACCCAGCGCATGACGCAGAAACTCTTGGGTCCGCTCGCTGATCGGCCGCTGGAATATCTGCTCGGCGCTGCCGTGTTCGACGATCAAGCCGTTCTCGGTGAAATACACCACGTCGCTGATTTCTTCGGCAAAGCGCATTTCGTGGGTGACCAGCACGCAGGTCATGCCCTCCTCCGTCAGCTCACGAATAACGGTCAGCACTTCCCCGACCGTTTCCGGGTCCAGCGCGGAGGTCACTTCGTCAAACAGAATCAATTCAGGCCGCATGGCCAACGCCCTGGCAATCGCCACGCGTTGTTGCTGACCACCCGACAACTGCCCGGGATAAGCCTCCGCCTTGTGTTCCATGCGGACCTTGGCCAGCAACGCACGAGCCTGTTGCTCGGCGTCGGCTCGGCTGAGACCGAGCACCTTGCGCGGGGCAATCACCAGATTCTCCAGCACCGACAAATGCGGAAACAGGTTGTATTGCTGAAACACAAATCCAACCCGCTTGCGCAACTCGATACGGTCGGCCTCGGTGGCCAGCTTGTTGACCTCCGTTGCGCCGACCTGGATGGTGCCGCGCTGGGTCTGCAGCAGACCGGTGATGCAGCGCAGAATGGTCGATTTACCCGATCCTGAAGGCCCGATAATCGACACCGCCTGGCCCCGTTGCACCTCCAGATCAATACCTTTGAGGACATGATTGGTGCCGAACGACAAATGCAGATCGCGCAGGCTGACCAGAGGAGTGGGAGCTGTATCAGTAGAAGGCATAACGGCGCTCCAGACGTTGAGTCAAGCGTGAAATCGGATAGCAGTAGGCAAAAAACAGCGCCAACAGGCTCAGGTAAATCAGCACGGTGAAACCGGTCTGATTCACGGTGTTACTGGCGATCTGCGCGGTGTCGATCACGTCGTGCACACCCACCAGCGAAGCCAGTGCCGTGCCCATGGTGATCACCGCATAAAGATTCATCCACGGCGGCAACATGCGTTTGAAGCACTGCGGCAGGATGATCGACGTGAAGATCTGCCCGCGGGTGAATGCCAGTGAACGCGCGGCTTCCCACTGCGTGCTGGGGATCGAGCCAATAGCGCCGCGGAAGATTTCCGCGACGTTGGCGCTGGCAGGCAATGCCAGGCCGATGGTGACCTTGACCCAGTCAGGAAACGAAATGTAAGAGCTGCCAATGTGAATCTCGAACGGGAACACATACGTCGTGAAATAGATCAGCACCAGCCAGGGCGCGTTGCGGAAAATCTGCACCCATATCCGCGCAGGCAGGCGCAATATCCAGCTGGGCGACAAGGCAAGCGCACCGATCAACAGCCCGGCGACGGTGCCCAGACCAATCGCCACCAGGCTGATCAGAATGTTCTGTCCGAAGCCCTTGGCCAATGCGGGCGACCATTGCACCAAGGCCATGAAGACCGGGCTTTGCGGCGCCGCGAAAATCAGCCACGCCACTGCCAGCACAGCCAGAAGCAGCTTGCCCATGTGGCGACGTGGCCAGGTCAGCGGCAACGCTGCGGTGGAAGAATCAGTGGCCATAACCAGGCATCCTCAGGCGCGCTTCAAGGGCGCGGCCTACACAATTGACGACAAAGCTCAGCAAGCCAAAGAACGACAGAATCAGAATCATCAGCTCCAGCACGTTGTCGCTCTGGGTCCAGATCATGATCGCCGCATAGGTGATGTCGCCGACGGCAATGGCCGACGCCACTGCGGTCATTTTCACCAGATCAATCAGATTGTTGATCAGCGACGGTAAGGCAAACCGTAGCGCCAGCGGCAATTGCACATTCCACAGCAACTGACGGCTGCTGAATGCCAGCGAGCTGGCGGCTTCCATGGTGACCGACGGCACTGCCTCGATACCGGCGCGTAATGCTTCGGCATGAAACGCGCCCTTGTGCAGGGAAATCACGATCACCACCCAGGCAAACGGCGTCAGCGGGTTCGCCGCGCCGACCGCCTGAGTCAGCAGCATGTTCAGCACCAGAAACGCGCAATACAACTGGACGAGCGTCGGCGTATTGCGGGTGACTTCAATGAAGATTCGCGCCGGAGTGGCTAGATAGGCTTTGCCCGAGGTGAGCATTGCCGCCAGCAGCACCCCGACCAGCAAACTGCCGACAATGGTGAATGCACAGAGCAACAAAGTGGTCAGCGCACCGTCCAGCATGGAGCCGCGCTGGTAGGCATCCAGCAAGAAGTTGTAGTTGAGTCCGAACCCGGCGGTCCAGTGCACGAACAGTTCCAGCCAATGGCTCATGCGGGGACCTCGCTTTGCAAACGTGCACAGGCCGCGGCGATGCGTCGCCCGGCTTCGGCAACGCTGGCCGTTGCAGTGGCAATCGACAGGCGGAACCAAGGCGACAGTCCATAAGCGCTCCCGGCCACGCCAGCGACACCGGACTCAAGTAGCCAGTCGACCACATCGGCATCGCTATCAATGCGCTGACCGTCCGGACGATAACGACCGAGCAAACCGGCGCAGCGGACAAACACAAAGAATCCGCCTTGTGGCTCCAGCACCTGTAAGCCATCCACATCGCGCAACGCAGCAACCAAAAGATCGCGACGCTGGTGATAAGCCGTGACTTGCTCCGGCAGGAAACCCAGGCCACCTTCAAATGCCGCCAATGCAGCGGCCTGCCCCACCGACGATGCGCCGGAGGTAGACTGGGACTGGACGACCGTCATGGCAGTAGTCAGTTCTTGCGGCCCGGCACCAAAGCCGATGCGCCAACCGGTCATGGCATAGGTTTTGGACACCCCACCCACCAGCAGGCAACGCGATTGCAGATCAGGCGCGACGTTGAGCAGGTTCAATGCCTGACGGTCATCGAAACGAATGTGTTCATAGAGCTCGTCGAGCAACACCAGAACCTGCGGATAGCGGCGCAGCACCCCGGCCAGCGCCAGCAACTCGGCTTCGCTGTACACCGCGCCGCTGGGGTTGCCCGGGCCATTAAGAATTAACCAGCGGGTGCGCTCAGTGATGTGGGCCTCCAGTTGGGGCGGCGTCAGTTTGCAGCCCTGCTCCAACGGACATTCGATGAACACCGGTTCGCCACCACTGAAACGTACGCTGTCCGGAAATGACGGCCAGTACGGCACCGGGACCAGCACTTCATCACCTTTATCCAGGGTCGCAGCGAAGGCGTTATAGATAATCTGTTTGGCGCCATTGGCGATCACGATGGAGGGCAGCGTGTAGTCCAGACGGTTTTCCCGTTTGAGTTTGCGCTGCACGGCATCACGCAAGGCTTTTACGCCGGGGGTCGCGGTGTACTTGGTGTCGCCCGCCGCAATCGCCGCATAGGCGGCCTGTTTGATGTGTTCCGGGGTATCGAAATCCGGCTCACCGGTAGTCAGGTCGAGAATATCGACTCCCGCTTCGCGCAAGGCGGTGACACGGGATTTGGCCGCGGCATTGGCCGACAGCGTGACGCGTTGTACGCGTTTTGACAGACGCACACTCATGGCGCTTCTCCCTGTTCGCCAACCATCAGGACTTTGCCGGGGTTGAGCAAGTTTTTCGGGTCCAGCGCCTGCTTGATGCGACGCATCAGGTCCAGCTCTACCGGGCTTTTGTAGTGCGTCAGCATCTGCAACTTGCGCTGACCGATGCCGTGCTCCGCGCTGATCGAGCCGCCGAAGGCATGGGCACAGTCATGCACCAGCGCACTTAAAGCGGCGTAATTAGCCATATGCGCCTCAACCGTCGAATCCAGCGGATGGGCCACGTTGTAATGCAGGTTGCCGTCGCCCAGGTGGCCGAAGGTGAAGTTGCGCACACCGGGGAAATGCTTCTGCAGCAAGGCATCGGTGTGCGCCACGAACTCGACCACACGGGAGATTGGCACGGAGATGTCGTGCTTCATGTTGCGACCGGCGCGTTTCTGCGCGTCACTCATATTCTCGCGTAGCAGCCACAGGGCTTCGCTCTGGGCAAGACTTTCGGCGATCAACGCGTCGGCCAGCAAATCGCGTTCGAACGCAGCGCCCAACACCTCTTCAAAAGATTGCCGGGCATGGCTTTCGCTGTGGTTATCCGACAGTTCCAACAGTGCAAACCAGGGTTGCGCTGCCTTGGAAAATGGTTGTGGGCCGTCAGGAAATTGTTCGCGCAACAGCGCCAGGCAATCCGCCGTCAGTAATTCGAAAGCCGTCAGGCTTGCGCCAAATCCAGCACGCGCGTGGGATAGAAAGCTCACCGCCTGATCCAGCGACTCAAACGCCAGAAAGGCTGTCGCCTGCGCCTTGGGCAAAGGGAATAGCTTCAAGGTCGCAGCGGTGATAATGCCTAGCGTGCCCTCACTGCCGATGTACAAATCACGTAAGTCGTAGCCGGTGTTGTCCTTACGCAAACCGCGCAGGCCATGCCAGATTTCTCCTTCGGCGGTCACCACTTCCAGCCCCAGAGTCAACTCCCGGGTGTTGCCATAACGCAGCACCGCAGTGCCGCCCGCGTTGGTGCCCAGGTTGCCGCCGATGGTGCAACTGCCCTCTGCACCCAGGCTGAGCGGAAACAGACGGTCCGCGTTGCGCGCCACGTCCTGCAGGTTTTGCAGGATGCAACCGGCCTCGACGGTAAACGTGTCGTTGTCGGTATCGACAGCGCGCACGCGATTCAGACGATCAAGCAGCAACAACACCGCTGTACCGCTGGAATCCGGTGTCGCCGCGCCCATTAATCCGGTATTGCCGCCCTGCACCACAATCGGCGCTTCATGGGCGACACACAGGCGCACAACCGCTGCGACCTGTTCGGTATCGGCCGGATGCACGATAGCCACCACCCGCCCGACATAGCTGCCCTGTTTGTCGGTCAGTTGCGGCGCAGCGTGTTCGCCGCTCTGCACATGGCTGGCGCCCAGCAGCTGCTGCAACGCCTCTAACAGGGCAGCACTCATTGTTTGACGGCCAATGGCACGGCATTGCGGAATTTTTCATGCAGATCGCGCAAGGCCTGGGAAGGTGCCATGCCGGTGCGTTCGCCGACCTCGATCAACCAGCCGCTGCGGTGCCAGTCACGCACAATGGCGTCGAGTCTGGCTTGCACGTCATGTTCGCCCTTGCGGATCCAGATCACCGAGTTGGACGGGATCAGGTCGGTCGGCAAAGGGGTCGAATAATCGGCCCACTCGTCTTCGCTGAGCAGCGCATGCATGGTTGGACTGACGTGCACCGCCGCGACACATCCGTTACCGCGCAAGGACAACAGCGACTCGGACTGGCTGCGGAACGCCTTGATTTGCGCGCCGTAGGTTTCCTGCAATGGTTTGATAAAGTTGCTGCCCTGGGACACGCACACCGGCTTGCCCTTGAGGTCTTCCCACTTGCTGATGCCCGCGCCCTTGCGAATCAGTGCTGCACCGCCGACTTCTTCATAAGGGGTCGGTACATAATCGAGAATCCCGGCGCGCTCATCGGTGTACTGCATGTTGGCAATCAACAGATCGACTTTGCCCTGCTGCAGGAACTGCACACGATTAGGTGCCAGCACGGAGACCGTTTCCAACTCTACGCCCAACTGTTCGGCAATGCCTTTGGCCAGCTCGACGTTGTAGCCCTGATGCGCACCGGTGGTTGGGTCAATGGTGCCAAATGGCGGGCCGCTGAGAATCACCCCGATGCTGATTTTGTGACGCTGCTGGATCTTGTCCAGTGTCGCGTCGGCATGGGCGAGCCCGGCGCAGAGCACCAGCCCGAGGGCTGTGAGGGTTTTGCGGGTGAAGAAGGTGTTCATGGGTGTTTCCTTGGTAACCGAAGTCGGTCATTTGGAATAGTGCATCCTGTGGGAGCGGTGCTTGCCCGCGATAAACGATAACGCGGTGTCTCTTCCATCCGCGTCTCATGCATCGCGGGCAAGCCTCGCTCCCACAAAGGGTCAACAAATCGAATCGTTACCCTTTGAACTGTGCATGTAGCTCAACCAGCGCAGGCGATGCCGGGGTGATGTTGTGGCGCTTCTCGGCCTCAATCAGAAAGCCGGTGCGGTGCCAGTCCTTGACGATGGTGTCGAGCCTGGCCTGGGTGTCGGTTTGGCCCTGACGGGTCCAGATCACGGACGGTGCCGGGTTGAGTTCCGGGGAAATGGCGCGGTAGTCCTTCCATTCAGGATTGCTGGCCAACAGTGGATTGATCAGGGTGGAGTCATGAACCGCGGCAACGCAGTTGTTGCCGCGCAGCGCCAGTAGCGATTCCGAGGAGCTTTTGAACGCCTTCAGTTCAGCCCCGAACCCGGTCAGCGGCTTGACGTAGCTGCTGCCTTGGGAGGTACACACCGGCTGACCTTTCAGGTCTTGCCAGGTATTGATCTTGCTGTCCTTCAATACCGCTGCCGTGCCGCCAACCCGATAGAAAGGCGTCGGCACCGAACCCAGGATCTGACCGCGCTCGGCAGTCCATTCCATGTTGGCGATCAACAGATCCACCTTGCCTTGCTGCAGGAACTGCACGCGGTTGGCAGGCAGGACCGGCACCAGCTCCACTTCAGCGCCCAGACGGCGGCCGATGTCTTCGGCCAGATCGACGTTCAGCCCTTCAGGCTTCTGGCTGGACGGATCAATGGAGCCGAATGGCCCACCGGAAAGCAGAACCCCAACCACCACCTTGTGCCTGGCTTCAATTTTGTCCAGCGTCGCATCGGCCTGGGCCATACCGCTGACGGTAAACGAAACCAAAGCGCCCAGCATGACGGGCAACAAACGAGAAACTGGCGTGCGAGTGGTCGGCATAATCATTCCCTGTTAACGGTCGGCGTACCCCGACCTGATGTGAGGGCATCCTAGGTAGCGCCAACGATTAACGGAAATTCAAATATCAAATATGGTTATAACTTTCTGTATTCCAGCTTTAAGCAAAAACGCTATAAGCTTGTAAAACGGGGCCCTTATGGAGTTTCTGAAAAATACCGACCGGCATTACATAAAAATACGTAATGTATTGAGCTACCTGATTGATATGAACCGAGCCATGTCCCATGCCGAACAATCCGCCCAGCCCGACCCTTGACCTTGAATTGCTGCGCACCTTCGTTGCAGTGGTCGATCACAACAGCTTTGCTGAAGCCGGGGTCCAGCTGGCGCGCACGCAATCCTCCGTCACCCAGCACATGCAGCGTCTGGAACTGCAAGTGGGGGTCAGCCTGTTTCAGAAGCAGGGCCGCCAGAAACAGCTCACCGAACCGGGCCGCCAATTACTACGCCATGCCCGGCAAATGCTGGCGCTCAATGACGAAGCACTCAACGCCCTGCGCGAGGACAGTTTGAGTGGCGTCCTGCGCATCGGCTCGCCTCACGACATCGCCGATACCATTCTGCCGCCGATCCTCAGCCATATCGCCCGTTCAGCACCCCGCCTGCGGCTGGAAATAGACGTCGGCCGCAGCCCGTTTCTGATGGACGATTTGCATCGCGGCAAAGTGGATCTGGTGATTTCCACTCGCGAAGATCCGGATCTCGAAGGCTTTGCCTTGCGCACATCGCCGGTGTGGTGGATCTGTTCTGCCGGGTACCTTCACGAGCCGGGCGAGCCGCTGCCGTTGATCCTGATAGACGAGCCGAGCATTTACCGGCGTTATGCGCTGGAAGCCCTGGAGCGCGCCAATATCCCCTGGCGTCAGGCGTATCTCGCATCCAACCTGATCGGTGTCAAAGCCGCGACCCGAGCGGGACTTGGGGTAACGGCACGAAGCATGGAAATGCTCGGCCCCGACATGCGCGTGCTGGGTGAAAACGACGGGCTGCCGCGCCTCCCGGACGTGACCTACCACCTGTGGATCAGGCCCAACACCGTCAACCCACTGGCGCGCCGGGCCTATGACCTGATTCGTGGGAGTCAGGGGTTGTAGGGGAAGTTCTGAGGAGTGACAGAGGTTTTCAAGTAAAGATTTTGCTCATTTAAATTGGAATGGGATCGTATGTGGGAGCGGTGCTTGCCCGCGATTTGCGTTGCCTGTATCGCGGGCAAGCACCGATCCCACATGGGATTGCATTCCAACTCACAATATCCATGCATTCCATTTCTCATAACTGATAAAGCCCATTCACCCGACCGCAGGACATTGCCTACTGCAACCGAACCCTATACTGTACATGCAAACAGTGTCGGAGTTTCCCATGCAGTTGATCGACAAGCTCAGCATCCTCGCTGACGCCGCCAAGTACGACGCATCATGCGCCAGCAGCGGCGCGCCCAAGCGCAGCTCCGAGGGCAAGAGCGGTCTGGGCTCCAGCAACGGCATGGGCATCTGCCACAGCTATACGCCCGACGGGCGCTGCGTTTCGCTGCTCAAGATCCTCTTGACCAACTTCTGCCTGTACGACTGCCAGTATTGCGTCAATCGCCGCTCCAGTGACGTACCGCGCGCTCGCTTCAGCCCTGAGGAAGTAGTCACCCTGACGCTGGATTTCTACCGGCGTAATTGCGTCAGCGGACTGTTCCTCAGTTCCGGAATCATTCGCTCGTCCGACTACACCATGGAACAACTGATCGAAGTGGCGCGCCAGCTGCGGGAGGTCCATGAGTTTCGTGGCTACATCCACCTCAAGACCATCCCGGACGCTGATCCGGCATTGATCGAGATGGCCGGCCGTTACGCGGATCGCCTGAGCGTCAACATCGAACTGCCCACCGACGACGGCTTGAAAACCCTGGCCCCGGAAAAAAACGTCGTCACGATCAAGCAGGCGATGCAGACCATCCATACCGGGCAGCAAACGATCCTTAATGAGCCCCGCGCGCCGCGCTTCGTGCCCGCCGGGCAAAGCACGCAAATGATCGTCGGTGCTGACGAGACTGACGACAGCACCATCCTCACCAGCGCCGAATCCCTCTACGGCAACTACGGCCTGCGCCGGGTTTATTATTCAGCGTTCAGCCCCATTCCCAATAGCCCGAAAAGCGTACCTCTCGCCGCCCCGCCGCTGATGCGCGAGCACCGTCTGTATCAGGCAGATTTCCTGTTGCGTGGCTATGGTTTCAAGGTCAAGGAGTTGTTTCAGGGCGCGGGTGATCTGGCGCTGGACATCGATCCGAAACTGGCCTGGGCCCTGAACAACCGCAGCCTGTTCCCCATGGACCTCAACCGCGCCGATGCTTCACAGATTGCGCGAATTCCAGGCATCGGAATCCGCACCACCAACCGTTTGCTGGAGCTGCGCCGTCAGCGTCGAATCCGCTACGAAGACCTGACCCGCATGCGTTGCGTGCTGGCCAAGGCCAAGCCGTTCATCATCACGTGTGACTATCACCCGACTCAGGCAGAGAGCAGCAGCGAGTCACTGCACATGTTGTTGCGCGACCGCCCTGCTCCCCAGCAAATGGGGTTATGGGGATGATTTGCCTGGATTGCGACGATCTGTTCGACAACTGGCGACAGCAGGCACGCTGGCTGCTCAGTCATGAAGTCGATCCGAGCCAGGTGAGCTGGAAATCCAGCGACGGTAGCGATCTGTTCGGCTCTGATCACAGCTACCCTGAGCAACAAGGCCCCTTTCAAGCCCGGATCCCGCTGACGCTTCTGCAATTACTGGAAAGCGCGTCGCAATTTCGCGGCGATCAGCGCTGGAGCCTGCTGTACGAAGTGCTGTGGCGAGTCAGCCATGGGGATCGCACCGCAATGCTCGCGGGGGACAAACTGGGCAGCGAACTGCACCGACGGATCAAGCAAGTCAGCCGTGAAGCCCATCATCTTCATGCGTTTCTGCGTTTCGTTGCACTGCCCGAATCTGAGCTGCCGGAGCAATTTGCACAACCGCAATACGTTGCGTGGCACGAACCCGCTCACGATATCCTGCACAGCGCCAGCCAGCATTTCATCGGCCGCATGGGCCAGCACCGCTGGATGATTGCTACGCCCAAAGACGGCGTCTATTACGACAGCCAGCAGTTGATCCACCAGCGTGTCTGCCCGCCAGCCTGGCAACAACTGGCGCGCAACGCCGATGACCCGGGTGGAGAGCTATGGCTGACCTATTACAGTCACATTTTCAACCCTGCACGCCTGAACCCGAAAGTCATGGAGGGCCACTTTCCGAGCCGTTTCTGGAAAAACCTGCCGGAAGGTCCTTTAATTCCTGCTTTAATCAGCGAAGCGAGAACCGGCAAACAGCGTGACGGTCAAGCCAGTCAGGTCGCCGCCAGACCCGGCAAGCGTATCGCCCGCGGCCCAGGGGTCGCCTAGTCCTGAAGCGCTGTACCGTTCATCAGTCGGGATCAAAGCCTTCAAACAGCAAGACCTTCTTGTTAATCTGCTGCACACTTCAAACAACTACCTTCTCACTGAAGTGGATCAGCATCAGGAAATCACCAAAATGGAAGGCATGGGCCTAAGACTCAAGTTGGAAAGAAAGCGTCTCGATCTTTCACAGCGAGACCTGGGTTTAGTTGGCGGGGTTGAGGCCAATGCTCAAGGACTTTACGAACGAGGCAAGCGCTTTCCCAATGCCGAATACCTCAGAGCTGTTGCGAAGGCCGGGGTTGATGTTTTGTATGTAATTACTGGCTCTCGGGAATTATTGGCTATTGACTCCATTTCCCCAGGCGAGTCGAAAGTATTAACCGAGCTGGAAGGTTTACCTCTGGATGTACGGGAAGATATCAAACGCCTGATCAGCACCCTTTCTGTGTCTGAAGAGCAAGCCGTTAAATCCTGAAGGGTTATCTACTACAGAGCGCAGCGGCAATACCGTGCGAACTAACCATCGGAATGGAACATGGTCAGTGGGACCGGCTTTAGTAGGGACACCCAAGCCGGTCCCATTGGTTTGTGTGGGGCATTAGTTGCGAGCAAACATGACAGTTCCACTGTAAAGCCTCATTCCAGCTCTACCCCACCCTCAATACACGTCACCACCTCACCGCCCACCCAGATGTCGTCACCAAGGCGCTGCACGTAAACCCGGCCTTGCCTGCCCAGCGCTGTGCCCTGACTGACCACATAGCGGTCCTCTGCCAACCCGGCACTCAATACCCATTGCGCGATACCGGCATTGAGGCTACCGGTCACCGGATCTTCTGGCATGCCGTCGCCGGGGATAAACGCTCTGACTTCGAATTGCGCTTCATCCCCATCGAGTAAAGGATCCCAAGGCGCGAATACGCCGATCGCCAGTCCGCCGAGCTGCGAATAATCCGGCTGCAGCGCCAGTACGCTGGCCCTGTCCGCAAGCCTGAGTGCTAGCCATCCAGCGCCGTTGTCGACCCAGCGGGCTTCAAGAATCGCACCGTCAGCCAAGCCCATTCCGGTGCGAATTCGTTCCAGCAACTCATCCTCAACGGGCTCTGAGCGCAACAATGCTGGTGCAGTAAACGCCAGTTGCCCGCCCTGGCGACGAATCCGCACCAGCCCGATACCGCACTCCTGAATGATTTCCTCGCCTTTTGGCTGCCCGCCGCTCTCAAGCCAGGCGTGACAGCTGCCCAGCGTCGGGTGCCCAGCGAACGGCAACTCGTGCTGCGTGGTGAAAATCCGTAGTCGATAATCCGCCTCGGGATGTTGGGACTTAAGCACAAAAGTGGTTTCACTCAGATTGGTCCAGTGGGCAAACGCGGCCATGGTTGATTCGCTGAGCGCGTCAGCTGCAAGCACCACTGCCAGCGGATTGCCCTTGAGGGCCTGACGACTGAATACATCAACCTGTTTGAACGCATAACGACTCATCACTGCCCTCTCTGAAAACGCCAAGGCGGCGAGACTCTCATTTCAAACCTGCGAAGGTAAAGCCCGGAAAAACTGTTGCACAAAAATCGCGAGCAACTGTAGCGCAGCCTGTCCGGCGCGATTCGCTACCGTCAGCAAACGATATCAATGAAGGGAAGCAGCTCATGATCGACTTTCAAACACTGTCTTTATTCTGCGGCGCGGTGATGCTTCTGCTGATCACGCCGGGTCCGAACATGGCCTTTGTCATGAGCCACGGTTTTACCTATGGCTGGCGCGGTGGTTTGGCCGTTTCGCTGGGGATCGGGGCTGCGGATGTCGTGCTGACGATTCTGACCTCAACCGGCGTGACCGGTCTCGTCGCTGCATGGCCGCCGTCTTTCGACATCACTCGTTATGTCGGCGCGGTCTATCTGTTGTGGATGGCCTGGAAGGCCCTGCAAGGCGGCAAGCTGGGCAAGAACGTCATCGACAACAAGGTTTCGCTGAGAACCGTGTTCGTCAGGTCGATGCTCAACAGCTTGCTCAATCCCAAGGCGCTGCTGTTTTTCATCGTCTTTCTACCGCAATTCGTGAACCCCTCCAACGGCATGATCGCCCAGCAGTTGATCATGCTCGGCCTGGTGCTGACAGTGATTGCGTTCGTCTTTCATGCCGTACTGGGTGCATTTGGCAGTACCATCAATCGTTGGTTTGCAGGTAAGGAACGGTTGGGCAAGCTGCAACACAGAGTGCTCGCCGCTGTGCTGACCCTGATGGCCGTGCGCTTGATGGTCATGTCCAGACCGTGAGTCTCGTGTAGAGGGCACCATTCAAGCATCCGCCGGGTCAGATATCACTCACGCCACGCGGAGATCCAATCATGCTGAACAGCCTGTCCGTCGCCCCGGTAGAAGCGCTTTTCACGCTCATGGCGCAAAAACGCTTTGTGGTCCTGACCGGGGCAGGCATCAGCACACCGTCGGGCATTCCCGATTATCGGGATACCGACGGCGTAAGGCGCGGCAAAGCGCCGATGATGTTTCAGGAATTTCTCGGCTCACCGGAGGCACGGCGACGCTATTGGGCACGAGCGATGCTGGGCTGGCCGCGAGTGCGGGTGGCTCAGCCCAACGCCGCACATCGGGCTTTGGCGACGCTGCAATCTCATGGGTACATCGACGGGTTGATCACACAAAACGTCGATACGCTACACGATCAGGCTGGCAGTATTGATGTCGTCGAGCTGCATGGCAGCCTGCATCGGGTGCTGTGCCTTGACTGTGGCGAACGCATTGATCGCGCCGCGATTCAGCCATTGATGGAAGCACAGAACCCCTATCTGGCAGACGTTGACGCGGTGCAGGCGCCGGATGGCGATACCTTGCTCGACCCCGCATTCGAATCGCGCTTCCAGTTGCCACATTGCCCCCACTGCGATGGCGAGCGCCTCAAGCCCGACGTGGTGTTCTTCGGCGAAAACGTTGCACCGCCTACCGCGGCACAGGCGCTGGCCAGCGTGATCCATGCTGACGGCTTGCTGGTGGTGGGTTCTTCACTGATGGCCTACTCGGCTTTCCGTCTGTGCAAGGCAATAAGCGAGCAAGGCAAGCCACTTGTCGCCATCAATATCGGCAAGACCCGCGCGGATGAGCTTCTGGATATGAAGATTGAGATGTCGTGCGAGGCATTGTTGCCGGAGTTGGTGGAGCGGTTGGTTGGGCACAGAGATATCTGATGCGTGCAATCTGTTGGAGCGAGGCTTGCCCGCGAACCTGCCGACGCGGAATGTCAGTTAAACAGTGTTATGGTTCTTCGCGGGCAAGCCTCGCTCCAACAGCCCCAACTAAAACAACCCCAACTGCCCGCCAATCAGCGTGCTGAAATCATCATCCACAAACGGCAGGATGGCCTCGGCGATGGGTTGTAGCTGACGGGTGACGTAATGGTCGTAGTCGATGGGCGCATGCCTCACTTCCAGAGGCTCCGGCCCGGCGACGCTGATAACGTAGCTGATCCAGCCGCCATTCTGATACTGCTTGGGGCGGCCCAGGCTTGCATTGTGCTCGTCGGCAAGGCGCGCTGCCCGGACATGAGGCGGCACGTTACGCTCATAATCATCCAGCCTGCGTCGCAGCCGTTTGCGGTAAATCAGCAAGTCATCCAGCTCCCCCGCCACGGTACGACGCACATAGTCGCGCACATAATCCTGATACGGTCGCCGGTGAAAAATCCGCGAGTACAACTCCTGCTGAAATTCCCGCGCTAGGGGTGACCAATCGGTGCGGACCGTTTCCAGGCCTTTGTAAATCATTTCATCGGAACCATCAGCGCGCCTGACCAGCCCGGCGTAGCGCTTCTTGCTGCCCTCTTCCGCGCCGCGAATGGTCGGCATCAGGAACCGTCGAAAGTGCGTCTCGAACTGCAGCTCAAGCGCACTGGTCAGGCCGTATTCCTGCTGTAAATGCTCGCGCCACCATTGGTTGACCTGCTGCACAAGCGTACGGCCAATCCGGGTCGCCTCTTCCTCGCCGTGCAGGCTTTTGAGCGAGACGAACGTGGAGTCGGTATCGCCATAGATCACCGTATAGCCTTGGGCTTCGATTAGCTGTCGGGTACGGCGCATGATCTCGTGGCCGCGCAAGGTGATCGACGACGCGAGCCGCGTGTCGAAAAACCGGCAGCCGCTGGAGCCAAGCACACCATAAAAAGCGTTCATGATGATTTTCAACGCCTGGGATAGCGGCTGGTTGTTTTCCCGCTTGGCCGTCTCGCGCCCCTGCCAGACTCGCTCGACAATGGCGGGCAGGCAATGCCGGGTGCGAGAGAAGCGACCACCGCGAAAACCCGGTACCGAATCTTCATCCGAAGGATTGCGCAAGCCTTCCACCAGCCCCACCGGATCGATCAGGAAAGTGCGGATGATCGACGGGTACAGGCTCTTGTAATCCAGTACCAACACCGACTCATACAATCCCGGCTGCGAATCCATGACAAAGCCACCGGGGCTGGCCTCCGGCATGCGCTCGCCAAGGTTGGGCGCCACAAAGCCCTGGCGATGCATCAACGGAATGTACAGATGACAGAACGCTGCCACCGAACCACCGCTGCGGTCAGCAGGCAACCCCGTGACCGACGCGCGCTCCAGCAGGAAGGTCAGCAACTCGGTCTTGGCGAAGATCCGCGTCACCAGTTCGCAGTCCTTCAGGTTATAGCGTGCCAGCGCGGGCTTGTCTTCAGCGAACATGCGATTGATTTCGTCCATGCGCTGGTAAGGCGTATTGATCGCCTTGCCCTCTCCGAGCAAGGTCTGAGCGACATTTTCCAGACTGAACGACGGAAAGCTCCAGGTGGCCGAGCGTAGCGCCTCGATGCCGTCGATGATCAGACGCCCGCTGGCATCGGCGAAAAAGTGGTTGTTGCGCGAGCCGTGCTCGCGCCAACCCATGGCATCTCCACCACGCCCTAGACGTAATGGCACTTGTAGTCTCTGCGCGTGCTCGTGCAGCACCCGCAGGTCGAACTGCACCACATTCCAGCCGATGATCGCGTCCGGATCGTGACGTTCAAGCCACTGATTGAGGCGCTCCAGCAACAACTTGCGGGTGTCGCAGTATTCAAGCGCGAAGTCGACGTCGCGATCGTCACCATTGGCGGGGCCGAGCATGTAAACCTGACGCTGACCGCAGCCTTCCAGCGCGATGGAATACAACTCGCCTTTTTCGGTGGTCTCGATATCCAGCGACGCCAGGCGTAGTTGCGGCCGGTAATGCTCTGTGGGGCGGATCTGCGCCTCGCACAGGGTGCCGTTGCTGTCTGCAACGCCGCTGAATTGCACCGGGGCGGTGATAAAACGCTCCATCAGATAGCGTTCTGGCGGGCGAATGTCGGCTTCATAGACATCCACGCCGCCCTTGCGCAGGGATTTTTCCAGGTTCATCAATTGCCGGTGCTGCTGACAATAAACCCCCAGCACCGGACGATGGCGGAAATCACACAGGCTCAACTCACGAAGTTCGACCCCCGACTCGCTGCGCAATACCGCTTCGGCACGGGCACGCTGTTCAGCAGGAATGAACGCCACCGAGGGTTGCACAGGCAAGCGAATGTGCCGGGGACCGTTGTCAGTCGCCAGCCAGAATTCCACCTGCGTACCTTCCGGCGTATCCCGCCAGTGCCGGCTCAGGATAAAGCCCTGCTGAACATCCTCCACCACTGCAAACCTCAAAAACCTTCAGGAGCGTGATTCTACTTGGCATTGCCCGCTAGAGGGCGACTCATCTTCACGACGGTGGCTAAGACCAGAGAATCCATGCGTGACCGCTTGCCATGTCACGGGCTTGAGGCGATAAAGGCACTCTTCGCCTCTCATTCATCCTCGTCACGGAACGCGACATGTCAGCAGACCAGCGCTTCAACCTGATTGCCGAACAGCTTGGTTATAGCTTTGATGGCGAGATCAAAATCGGCGGCAATTATGTGCCTCTGATCCGCCACAACGACGAGATTTACATCAGCGGGCAAACTCCCCGGGTTGGCGACACGGTAGTCGTCACCGGACGCGCAGGGGCCGATACCACTCTGGCTCAGGCGCAACTGGGAGCGAAGGTTTGCGCCATGCGCGCCCTGGCCTTGCTACAGCGCAGCGCGGGTTCGCTGGACGGGATCAAGCGGCTGCTGCGCATGAACCTCTACGTGCAATGCGCTCAGGATTTCACCCGGCAAAGCGAAGTGGCCGACGCTGCGTCCGAAGTGCTGTTCTTCGTGCTGGGGGACGTCGGTGCGCACACTCGCACTTCGGTTGGCGTCTATCAGTTGCCAAAGAATGCCACCGTTGAACTTGATCTGATTGCAGTGGTGTAAGCCATGTCCAGTGCATTCAAGGTGGAACGTTTGCAGGCCCGGCACGCGGCGGCTTATCGAAATTTGATGCTGGACGCCTATACACGACATCCCGAGGCCTTCACCTCATCCACAGAAGAGCGCGCTGCCCTGCCCTTGTCCTGGTGGGAAAAGCGGCTCGACCCGGCAGAAGATGCGGGACAAGTGGTGTTTGGCATCACTGACGGTGACGCCATCCTGGGTGCGGTGGGGCTGACCTTCAGCAACCGGCAACGGGCGCGACACAAGGTTTTACTGTTCGGCATGTATGTGGTGGCCGGTCAGCAAGGCAAAGGTCTGGGCCAGTCACTGATCGATGCGGCATTGAGCTATGCGCGCAAACGGCCACATGCATTGCTGGTGCAGCTGACCGTCAGCGAAAACAATGCCTCAGCTCGCAAGCTTTACGAGCACAACGGATTCGAGTCCTTTGGTCTGGAGCCATTGGCTGTAGCGACCGAAGCCGGGTTTATTTCCAAGGTCCATATGTGGCGGGAATTGCGCGAATATTGACGCTGGCTGGCCGCCTTCAACTTGCGCTCATTGCCCCGCCAACGGGCGGGATTGGTGCCCTCGGTCTTGCTGAACATATGAGAGAAATGCGCCTGATCGCAAAAACCGCATTCGGCGCTGATTTGCGTGAGGGTCATTTCCGAGTATTTGATGAGTTGCTTGGCCTGCTCAATGCGCTGGTTGCGAATCCATTCCTGTGGGGACATGCCAGTACTGCGTTTGAATGAGCGCGAGAAATGACTGCGAGTCAACTCGCAGGACGCGGCCAGAAAAGGCACAGAGACTTTCTTGCTCAGGTCAGCAGTGATGAGCTGTTTGACCAGTGCCAAACGGTCGGGAGTAAGACCGCCGGTGACAGGCTCATCCAGCCCGTCGTTGACGTCGTGCAGCGGGTTGTCCATGACGATAAAACCTTGCGAAATGTCCTTGAGTCATCTTCGCAGTCGTCAGTTTTCTAACAACCCTCGCAGGGGGAGCGCAACGGCCATCAAGGTGCATGATCAGGACAAAGCAGGCTGATACGACGCTATTGAACAGCGTACAAAGAACATGTGGGAGATTCTATGTTCACCTGCAAGCATGATCTGGATCTTGTAGGACCGGCTTTAGCCGGGAGAGCGGTATTTCTACCGAAGGATATTTAGCGAATGTCCCGACGTCCTCCCGGCTAAAGCCGGTCCTACGGAATAGCGCGGTATATGTGGGAGCGAGGCTTGCCCGCGATGAGGGCACCGCAGATATCAGGTCTATCGTCGTATCCAGCCTTATCGCGGGCAAGCCTCGCTCCCACAAGACCGGAACGCGATAACGAAGCCATCAATCAACCAAATTGCTGCCGATACTGGCTCGGCGTCAGGCCCAACCTGTCGCTGAATAGCGAGCGCATGTAACGCACGCTGCCAAAGCCACTGCGGTGGGCAACTGTCTTGAGCGGCAGCACGGTGGTTTCCAGCAGGTTGCGCGCCCGGTCCAGCCGCGCATTCTGGATGAACGCCATCGGCGTCATGCCCACCTCGCGGCTGAACACTCGAGCGAAATGTCGCGGACTCATGGCTGCCATCGAAGCCATTCGCTCGATGCTGAACTCTTCGTCAAGGTGCTCGATAAGGTAGTTCTGAATTCGAGTAATCGGCGTTTCCTGGGTTGCAACAGTGGCCACCAGCGGGCTGAATTGCGCCTGGCCGCCCTGCCGCTTCATCACCACCAACAAAACCTTGGCGACATCCAGCGCGACTTTTCTGCCGTGATCTTCCGCGACGAGTGCCAGTGCGAGATCGATCCCTGCCGTGACTCCGCCAGAAGTCACCAGGCGGCGATCCTTGATGTAGATCTGGTCGGTGGTGACCTGCGCGGCCGGGAACCCCTTGATCAAGCGCTCGGTGTAGTGCCAGTGGGTGGTAACGGTGTGACCGTCAAGCAAACCGGCTCTGCCCAGCAAAAAAGCGCCGGTGCAAATCGAACCGTAGAGGATTGATTCCTGCGCGGCTTGCTGCAGCCAGGCAACCAGCGGCGGATGACTGTCGTTGTAAGACCCCGGACCACCCGGCACCAGCACCAGGTCGAAGGCAGTGGGTGCCGTTTCGACGCAGACGTCCGGGTGAACGGTGACGCCGTTTGACGCGCGAATGGCCGACGCCTGAGTGCCCACAGTAGTCAACTGATAGTGTCTGGAGGGATCGAGATAGCGGTTGGCGATAGAGAACACCTCCATCGGCCCGGCCATGTCGAGCAAAAGGAAGTCAGGAAACAAAACGATTGCAACGGTCTTCATGGTCTTACATCGCCCAAATCGAGTTCAACACCCTAAAGCAAAGGCCCGGGACCGCGGCTGCGTCGGTCCCGGGCCTTGGCCCGTGCACATACTAACGTTTTGAGTGGCGTTTCGCCGCTATCGGCTGGCCCGCCAGGTTCAGACCTTTACGGCTCAGTCATCGAGTGTTTTGGGTGCACCTTTAGCCGGTTTGCCGGACTTCTCCGCGCCAGGCTTGGCCTCAGGCACCGGAGCGACCACCGCCGGGGCGGTGGCAGCCTTTTCTTCGGTCGGTAATTGGTCAATTGTGGTGAACAGGTCTTTCACAGCAATGGGGCCAAGCTGATCAAGTTTTTTCTCACCGTCCTTGCCCACCAGAACGACCTTGGTTCCCCTGCTCGCCCCCAGTTTCAGCTCCCGAATCAGCGCCATGGTTGCCTGAGGATCAAGATCCTTACCGTCACGTTTGCCGATCATGGCAACCACCGTATAAAGCACCATGCCACGCTCCGCGAAACCCTTCTGGTTTTCCGGTTCCTTGAGCTCTTTTTGCAGATTGACCAGTGTCGGGTCCAGTGTGCTCGGCGCAATAACGATCAATGGGCGCGACTTGCCGCGGTCCTGGTTCAGAGGGCTGTCGCTGTCAGCTGCAAGCAGAGGGCCCGCAGAGATAAGCAACGTGGCGAGGGTCAACAACCGGATAAACATAAATGGCTCCTTCAAACCGAGACAGGACACTAGTCGGGCTTTCGACGCTGTTTTAGATGTTTTGTTCTGATTGGGTATAGCTCAACAGGCGCGCAACCTTTTATTTAACGGGTGCGGACACCAGTTTCAATCCAACGATGCCAGCCAGAATCAGCAAAAAACACAGAATCCGCAGCACACTGCGATCTTCGCCCAGTACCAGCATGCCGTAAACCGCAGTGCCCAACGCACCAATTCCGACCCACACAGCATAGGCCGTACCGACCGGGATGGTACGGGTGGCGAGAGAAAGCAGGTACATGCTCAGGCAGATGAAAAAACCGCAGAACAGACTGGGCAGCAGCCTCGTGAAACCGTCCGTACGGGGCATTACTGCTGCGTAGATGATTTCGCAGGCGCCGGCAAATAACAGAAACATCCAGCTCATCGAACTTCCTTGAATTGGTTTTCTTTAGTTGGCGTAGGGACAAAATAGCGGTGCCAGAGCGGTTGGTGCAAGGTTTGCGGGATTACACGGATCCTGTGGGAGATTTCCATGCTTGCCCACAAGCGATCCGACGTGGGACCGGCTTTAGCCGGGAAAGCGGTATATCTGATGTCCCATTCTGGATGACTGGACTGGCCTCTTCCCGGCTGAAGCCGGTCCCACGTCATCAGTGTGTCCTGCGGGAGCGATTGGGACGCCATGCCACTTTCCCACAAGGTTTATCTGTATATCCATACAGATAAACCTTGCCGAAAACGTCCTTACTGCTCATGCTGTACCCCCATCAAAATCCGTAAAAAACGATGGTATCCATGCGGCTGTTTCTGTGCGAAAAACCCTCCCAGGCCAAAGATATCGCCGCGGTATTAGGCGCGAATCGCCGTGGCGACGGCTGCTGGGTGGGGCCCAACGCGACGGTGACGTGGTGCATCGGCCATCTGCTGGAAACCGCGCCTCCCGACAGTTACGACGCCCGCTACAAACGCTGGGTGCTGGATGACCTGCCCATCGTTCCGGAAAAATGGAAGATGCTGGTCAAGCCGCGCACTGCAAGCCAGTTCAAAGCGGTCAAACGTCTGCTGGGCGAGGCCGCCGAGCTGGTGATCGCTACAGATGCCGACCGCGAAGGCGAAATGATCGCCCGGGAGCTGGTGGACCATTGCCGTTATCGCGGACCGATACAACGCCTCTGGCTGTCGGCACTGGACGATGCGTCGATTCGCAAAGCCCTGAACGCCCTCAAGCCCGGCGCCGAAACCTTCAGTCTTTATCACTCGGCGCTGGGCCGCTCACGGGCAGACTGGCTGATCGGCATGAACATGAGTCGCCTGTTCACCCTCCTCGGCCGCCAGTCGGGCTATCAAGGCGTATTGCCGGTCGGACGTGTGCAAACCCCAACGCTGCGGCTGGTAGTGGATCGCGACCGCAGCATCGCCGACTTCGTGCCTGTGCCCTTCTGGGCCATCGACGTACAACTCCTCCACGACGGCCAGCCTTTCACCGCTCAGTGGCGCGCCGCCGCCGATGTCTGTGACGACCAGGATCGATGCCTGAACCAGACCACTGCGCAGCAAGCCGCTGAGGTCATGCGCAACGCGGCAAGTGCGAAACTTCTGAAGTTGAGAACCGAACGGGTACGTGAAGCCGCCCCGCTGCCTTTCGACCTCGGCACATTGCAGGAGATATGTTCAAAAAAACTTGGCCTCGGCGCACAGGAAACCCTTGAGGTTGCCCAATCACTTTATGAAACCCACAAGGTCATCACCTATCCGCGCAGCGACTGCGGCTACCTGCCTGTCAGCCAGCATGGCGATGCGGCGAAGATCATTGCCGCACTGGGCCGCGCAGACCCGGCGCTGAACGAATTGCTCAAACACCTTGATCCGGCTCGGCGCTCGCGCGCCTGGAACGACGCAAAGGTCAGCGCTCACCACGGCATCATCCCCACGGGCGCGGGCAAGTCCCTCGATCAACTGACGGGCAAATACCGCGCCGTGTTTACCTTGATTCGAGCCCGCTACCTTGCGCAGTTTCTCCCCAACCATGAATACGATCGCACGCAGGCCGACTTCGACTGTGGCGGTGAAAAGCTCCGGGCTACCGGCAAGGTGATCGTCGAGCCAGGCTGGAAACGCGCTTTACCGGAAGCACTGACGCCACCAAAAGGGCGGGAAGCGCCCGCACCGCAAGCTTTGCCGAGGCTGACCGAAGGCAGCGATTATGCGGTCGACAGCGTCACCCTCAAGGATCTCTGGACCCAGCCACCCAAGCCGTTCACAGAAGGCGACCTGATCAAGGCGATGAAAAATGTCGCCCGTCTGGTGGAAGATCCGCGGCTCAAACAGAAACTCAAGGACACCACCGGGATTGGCACCGAAGCTACACGTGCGGGCATCATTCAGGGCTTGCTGGATCGGGGTTATCTGAGCAAGAACGGCAAAGCCCTGGCGGCGACCCCTGCTGCGTTCAGTCTGATCGACGCGGTGCCCCGCGCAATCGCCGATCCTGGCACTACCGCCATCTGGGAACAGGCGCTGGATATGGTCCAGGCTGGCGAGATGAGCCTTGAAGAGTTTGTCTCTCGACAGGCCACCTGGATGAGCAAGCAGGTCAGTCGCTGTATGGGCATGCGCATGGTCATCACCGCGTCAGCAAGCCCTGCCGGAGGCAAGCCGCCGTGGAAAGGCAAACGCAAGACCGGCAAGCGCAAACCAGCGGCCACCAGTGCAGCCAAGCCACGACGTACAGCGAAGGCTGCCAGCAAACCTTGATCGGGTATAGGATGCGGGCTGTAACTCACTCACTTGTAAGGAGTTGACGCTTAATTGATTCACCGGTTGAATGGCGATGCCTGCTCAGGTCCGCACAATCAGCCGCACCTCAATAATTCAGAGCAGCAACCCAGACAAGGAGGATATTGAGTCATCCGGGTTTGTCGGCCCGCTTAAGCCGTGGTGTTGGCTTTTTGCCCCACGGTATTCAACCAGACACTTGCCCGGCCAGCCGCCTCTTCGCGCAGGGTCATGCAGGGTCTCACTATTCAGATGCGCGTGGGCCCGACTGGCTCACCGGCATTTCTTCAAGGGAATTCAGAATGCCCCCAAGACAAGTAATCAACGCCTCGGTAAGTCCAAAGGGCAGCCTCGAAACACTGTCCCAACGCGAAGTACAGCAACTCAGTGCCGCCGGTTCAGGCAGCATTTACACCCTCTTCCGCCAGTGCGCCCTGGCTATTCTCAACACCGGCGCGCATGTCGATAACGCCAAGACCATTCTTGAGGCCTACGAGAGCTTCGAAGTCCGCATTCACCAGCAGGATCGTGGTGTGCGCCTTGAACTCCTCAATGCACCCGCCGATGCATTCGTCGACGGCGAAATGATTGCCAGCACTCGTGAAATGCTGTTCAGCGCCTTGCGCGACATCGTGTACACCGAGAGCGAACTGGACAGTCAGCGCATTGATCTCGAAAGCTCCCAAGGCATCACCGACTACGTGTTTCACTTGCTGCGTAACGCTCGCACGCTGCGTCCGGGTCTTGAACCGAAGATGGTGGTTTGCTGGGGCGGTCACTCGATCAATACCGAAGAGTACAAATACACCAAGAAGGTTGGCCACGAACTGGGCCTGCGCAGCCTGGACATCTGCACCGGCTGCGGCCCTGGCGTGATGAAAGGCCCGATGAAGGGGGCAACCATTGCCCACGCCAAACAGCGGATCAACGCGGGCCGGTATCTGGGCCTGACCGAGCCCGGCATCATCGCGGCAGAAGCGCCTAACCCGATCGTCAATGAGCTGGTCATCCTGCCCGATATCGAGAAGCGCCTTGAAGCCTTTGTGCGCGTTGGCCACGGCATCATCATTTTCCCGGGTGGCGCGGGCACTGCGGAAGAGTTCCTATACCTGCTGGGCATCCTCATGCACCCGGACAACCGCGAACTGCCTTTCCCGGTGGTTTTGACCGGTCCGAAAAGCGCAGCGCCGTATCTGGAACAACTGCACGCGTTTGTTGGCGCGACTCTGGGCGAATCGGCTTACAAGCACTACCAGATCATCATCGATGACCCGGCTGAAGTGGCTAGGGAAATGACTGCCGGGCTCAAGACCGTCAAACAGTTCCGCCGCGACCGCAATGACGCGTTCCACTTCAACTGGCTGCTGAAAATCGACGAAGGCTTCCAGCACCCGTTCGATCCGACCCACGAAAACATGGCAGCCCTGCAATTGAGCCGGTCATTACCGCCGCACCAGCTAGCCGCCAATCTGCGTCGTGCGTTTTCGGGGATTGTTGCCGGTAACGTCAAAGACAAAGGCATTCGCCTGATCGAGCAACATGGGCCTTATGAAATCCATGGCGACAATGAAATCATGGAGCCGCTGGATCGGCTGCTGCACGCGTTCGTTGAACAGCATCGCATGAAGCTGCCGGGTGGCGCGGCGTATGAGCCTTGCTATCGGGTGGTGACGTAAACAAGCCCTCGCAGCTAACAAGGACTGCATAAAACGTTGGATTAAATCCCTCTCTGTAACGCACGAGCAACGCGAGGCCGCGATGGCGGTCTGCCTGATACACCGCCATCGCGGCCTCGCGTTGCTCGTGCGCTCCTACAGGTCCGTTGTTTGCCGCGAGATAGCGCCACAGGAACCGCTCCTAACAAACCTGCAGCGGATGTATCGACTTCTTCCCGGTTTGCGTTGGCGCAGGCTGCCCTCCCAACCCGGTACACGACGCCAGCGTCTTGCATACCCCCAACACAATCGCATCAATCTCCTGCTCATTCACGGTCAATGGCGGTAACAGACGGATCGTCTTGCCACGTGTGACGTTGAGCAGCACGCCATGCTCGTGCGCGGCAATCGCTGCCAGATTCGGCAATGGCCGGGTCAGTTCGACGCCCACCATCAACCCCTTGCCACGAATTTCCAGCACATCCGGGTGCTCACTCAGGGCAGCACGCAATCCGGCCAGCAACCGTTCGCCCTGCAACCGGGCGTTATCCAGCAGGTGCTGTTCCTTGAGAATATCCACGACTGTGCAGCCAACCCGACAGGCCAGCGGGTTGCCGCCAAACGTACTGCCATGACTGCCCGGCGTGAAAAGCTCAGCCGCTTTACCCCGCGCCAGGCAGGCGCCGATAGGGATGCCATTGCCCAGGCCTTTGGCCAACGTCATCACGTCCGGGACAATGCCTTCATGCTGAAAGGCGAACCACTGCCCGGTGCGGCCCATGCCGGTTTGGATTTCATCCAGCATCAGCAACCAGGCGCGCCGACTGCACAGTTCACGCAGGGCCTTCAAATAACCCGGCGGAGCCAGTTGCACGCCGCTTTCGCCCTGAATCGGCTCCAGCAACATCGCCGTGATGCGATGGCCATAGGTCTGGCACACCTTGTCCAGAGCGGCCAAATCGCCAAATGGCACTTTGACGAAATCACCCGGCAACGAGTTGAAACCCAACCGCACAGCGGGCCCGTCGCTGGCTGACAGAGTCCCCAGAGTCCGCCCATGGAACGCGTTGTCCATCACCACCACCAGCGGCTTTTCAATGCCTTTGTGCCAGGCATACAGCCGGGCCAGTTTCAGCGCCGTCTCGTTGGCTTCAGCGCCGGAGTTATTGAAAAACGCCCGGTCCATGCCAGCCAGTCCGGTCAGCTTTCTGGCCAGTTCCTGCTGCCATTGAATGCTGTACAGGTTCGAGGTGTGCATCAGCAGGCCTGCCTGTTCGCTGATCGCCGCCACCAGCCGGGGGTGCGAATGACCAACGTTGGTGACTGCAACTCCCGCCACCGCATCGAGATACTCGCGACCAGCCTCATCCCACAGGCGAGTGCCAAGGCCGCGAGCGAAACTGAGTGCCAAAGGTTGGTAAGTGCTCATCAGGCAAGTAGCGGTCATGTTTGAAACTCCATCTCAGGCGTTGTTTTTTCCAGTATCGTTAGCAACCAGAGCTGGATAAACGGCGATTCCCTTCAATAATTTTAAAGTCAGGCTTGATAATGGATTTACTTCAGGCGATGTCGGTTTTTGTCAAAGTGGTGGAAACCGGCAGCATGACGGCTGCCGCACTGGAATGCGGCATGTCGACCACCATGGTGGGCAACCACTTGAGGGGGCTGGAACAGCGACTGGGGGTCAGCCTGCTCAAACGTACGACGCGTCGCCAGGGTCTGACAGAGTTTGGCGCTACGTACTATCAGCGTTGTGTCGATGTTCTGGCGCTGGTTGCCGATTCGGAGCAATTGGCTGCACAGTCTCAGGACATTCCCCAGGGGACATTGCGGATTACCGCACCTTTCACATTCGGCTCGGAAAGCCTCGCCCCGGCGCTGAGTGAGTTCATTCGCCGCTACCCGCAAATCAAGCTGGATATCGTGTGGAGCAACGAGCGCATGGATTTGATCGGGCAAGGGTTCGACGCGGCGATTCGTCTGGGCCAGATTCATAACTCAAGCCTGATCGCCAGACCCTTGCAGGATTACACCCTGACCCTCTGCGCGGCACCATCGTATCTGCAGCGTCGCGGCACGCCCGTCGAGCCGATGGATTTGCAACACCATGATTGCCTGGCGTTTGCCTACCCGGCCGGAGATGACTGGAGTTCAGTCGAAAAACACTGGCGGCTAACAGGGGCTGAAGGCGAAATATTGGTCCCGGTGAGTGGTCCCATCACCATGAATACCTCCGCCGGGCTGCACAAGGCTGCCCGAGGCGGAGCAGGCATCGCGATGATGCCTGACGCGCTGGTTCAGGATGATCTGGAAAACGGCAAGCTGATCGCTTTGTTACCTGATTACCAATTGCCTTGCCGCCCCATGCACCTGCTGTATGCCCAGGACCGCTACCGCTCGCCGAAACTGCGCAGTTTTGTCGACTACGTGATGGAGTTGTGGGGCCGACCCGTTTGAAGATCGCCGCCGATAACGCGCCAAAAAATATCCGTAGGAGCGCACGAGCACCGCGAGGCCGCGATGCCAGGCTGCCTGACACACCGCTATCGCTGGCCTCGTAACCTCGGTGAGCTCCTACAGCATGCATTCCAATTCAAGGGTTTCAGGTACGGCGACCCTCCCTACCGCGCCGCATCCCCCCACCGATATTCATGAGTAATGTCATCAAGCTGCTTCTTCAACGACTCATCCAGCACAAAATCCGCTGCGGCCAGAGTGTCATCCAGTTGCTCCGGGCGACTGGCGCCGATGATCGCCGAGGTGATCACAGGGTTGGCCAGCACCCATGCAACGGAGGTAGTGGTCATTGATTTGCCCGACTCGTTGAGCAAGGCCTTGAGCCGCTCGATACTCTGGAACTCGCGCTCATGCCAATAGCGCTGTTGGTACATCTCCCCGGCCTCACCGACACTCGCCGTGAAGCGGCCATCGCTGGGCGTGCTTTCCAGTGCGTGCTTGCCGGTCAGTAAACCGCCTGCCAACGGATTGTAGGGGATGACCGCCAGTCCTTCTTCTTTCGCCAATGGCAACAACTCGCGCTCGATCTGCCGGAACAACAGGTTGTAGCGAGGCTGAATGGAAACGAACCGGGTCAGCCTCAGGTAATCCGCCCTGCCGAGCATCCTCGCCATTCGATAAGCGAGGAAGTTCGATACCCCGATGTACCGCGCCTTGCCATGCTTGACGATGATGTCCAGCGCTTCAAGGGTCTCATCAAGCGGGGTCAGCGGGTCGTCCATATGCAGTTGATAGAGGTCGACGTAATCAGTGTTCAATCGTTTCAGCGAAGCTTCGATTGCGTCCAGCAAGTGTTTGCGTGAATTGCCCTGATTCCAGGCCGCAGGTCCCATGGGCGCGCTGGCCTTGGTGGCGAGGATGAAACGGTCGCGTTTACCTTTGAGCCAACTGCCAACCACTTCCTCTGTTCGACCCACCGCATCGAATTTCGCGCCGAGTGGATACACATCTGCGGTATCGATGAAATTCACTCCGGCGTCCGTGGCGTGATCGATGATCCGGTGTGAAACCTGAGCATCGGTCTGCAAACCAAAAGTCATGGTCCCCAGACACAGCCGCGAAACGCTGAGGCCTGTCCGGCCGAATTGACGATATTGCATGCTGCTTCTCCTTGGCGGGCTTGGAAAACTCAAGCCTTTGAGGATAACCGCGCAAAGGTGCCGGTGTCTGGACCGCTCATCAAGGCTGCCTGAACGATGATTTTCCCTGCCCATAGGCTTGATTTGCCCTGAGGATAAAAAAAGTCCGGGCTATTCAAGACAAATTATTTCCAGCTTTGAAAATGCACTGCTACGCTTTTTCCTGACCCTCGATCGGGGAATCCCTAGCAAAGACAGGCAATGGACACCCCCAAAAGCACTCATTCAAGCCATCACACCCTCGAATGAAGCTGGCATTGTCGAATCGACTGACGATTGACGCCATTAATGTGACTAAAGTCTCAGTCGGGTTTGCAGATAACACAGTATTCGCAATTTCTCCTTACTTAGTAGTTCAAGGATCGAACCATGATGCAGAGCCAAAACGGTAGTTCTCCTGCTCAAAGCCGCCCAATGCTCTTCCTCTGGTTTCCGCTGGTGCCTGCCGTTGCAGGTTGTGCCGCGCTTTTACTGTCGGCCTCCACCCAGCTGAACATGGGTTTGAGTGCTGGCGTACTGGCTGTAGGTGTTGCCACAGGGTTGTTCGCCGCAGCCAGTCAGAATCGCAAACTGCAGGCCATTGCCAAGGCTACGGGTTTGCATCAACAACTCGCTGCAGACAGCGCATCGCTGCAATCCAGCACACAGATCAATGAAGTTCTGCTGGGCGCGATGCCCATCTGGGCCAAGCAAGTCGAAAGCTCACGAGAGCAGACTGAAACCGCCATCGTTGCCCTGACGGGCCGCTTCACAGGTATCTCTTCACGGCTGCAGGAAACGGTTCATGCGTCGCAACATGCGGCGGGCGATCTTGGCGGCCAGAGCGGCGATGGTGCGTTGCAAGTGCTTGCACAAAGTGACAGTGATCTGGTGCAGGTCATCAATTCCCTCAAGGCAACGCAGACCAGCCGTGATGAAACCCTGGCTCAGGTTCGCAACCTTACTGCCTACACCGGGGAGTTGCGCACGATGGCTGCCGACGTTGCGGCCATCGCAGCTCAAACCAACCTGCTGGCGCTCAACGCGGCCATTGAAGCGGCGCGCGCAGGCGAAGCCGGCCGCGGTTTTGCGGTGGTCGCCGACGCTGTACGCAGCCTGTCGAGCAAGTCCAGCGAAACCGGTCAGCAGATGTCCGCCAAGGTCGACATCATCAACAGCGCAATCAATCAACTGGTGCAGGCCGCTTCCAGTGGCGCGGACCAGGACAGCAACTCGGTAGTGAACTCTGAAAACACTATTCAGCGAGTACTTGAGCGATTCAAGAGCGTGACCGAGCGCCTCGCCGAGTCGGCGGAAATGCTGCAACAGGAAAGCTTCGGTATCCGCGACGAAATGACCGAAGTACTGGTCAGCCTGCAATTCCAGGATCGAGTCAGCCAGATCCTGGTTCATGTGCGGGACAACATTGACGACCTGCACGCCCATTTGCAGCAGGCGACCCAGGCACCTGATCAGCCCGTGAATATTGACGCACGCAGCTGGCTCGCGCGCATGGAAGCGACCTACGCCACCGACGAGCAGCGCAAGACACACCACGGCAGCAGCGCCGGACAACAGAGTTCACAAGAAATAACCTTTTTTTAGGAGAGCCTCATGGCTAAAAACATACTGGTCGTCGACGACTCCAGCAGCGTTCGACAAGTGGTCGGCATCGCCCTGAAAAGCGCAGGTTATGACGTTATCGAAGCAAGCGATGGCCGTGACGCCCTGAGCAAGCTCACCGGGCAGAAAGTGCACCTGATCATCAGCGACGTGAACATGCCGAATATGGACGGCATCACCTTCGTCAAAGAGGTCAAGAAGCTGCCGAACTACAAGTTCACCCCGATCATCATGCTCACCACCGAGTCTCAGGAATCGAAAAAGATGGAAGGCCAGGCAGCAGGCGCGAAAGCCTGGGTGGTCAAGCCGTTCCAGCCAGCGCAGATGCTGGCCGCTGTTTCCAAGCTGATTCTGCCCTGATTGCCTGCTACTTGATGCCTGATACCGGGAGGTTGCGATGCCGCTTGCATGTGAAATTCTCAATGACACGGCACACGTGAACATCGACGGTGAGCTGACGATTTACACCGCGTCGGATTTGTCCGCTCAGTTGCTTCCACGGTTGGGCGCAACGCCACAGATGCAGATCGATCTGTCGCAGATCACCGAAATGGACGGCGCAGGCTTGCAACTGTTAATCATGGTCACCCGTGAGGCCGCGAAGGCCGGGACGGCACTGACCCTGACCGGCCATAGCAATGCGGTACTGGAAACCCTGCAACTGAGTGGCTTGGGACCGTCGGTTTGAATACCGACTCCCCCGGCTACTGCGGCTGACATCACCAAAGGGAACTGAGCGTGAGCATTAATCTCGACCAGGCATTACAAACGTTCATCGTCGAGGCTCGCGAGCTGTTGGAGGCGATGGAAGAGTCATTGCTGCAACTGGAAAGCGAACCCGGCGATGCCGACGCGATCGGCGCGATCTTCCGGGCAGCGCACACCATCAAAGGCTCGGCTGGCCTGTTCGGACTCGACCCGATTGTCAGCTTCACGCACATCGTCGAAGACGTGCTGGACCGACTGCGCGAAGGCAGTGTTGCTGCCGATGCGGGCCTGATCGCGGTGCTGCTGAAGTCCGGCGATCACATGCTCGAACTGATTGATGTCGTCGCCAGCCAAGGCGGCCAGCTGCAAGCTCCTGCACTCGCTCGCGAAGCCGAACTGCGTCAACGCCTGCAAGCCTATCAGGCCCCCGCGAACGTCAGCAGCGATGAGCTGGAAGTGATCCCGGATACTGAACTCAACACCGAACAGGCCAGTGCCGTGCTTTGGCATATTTCCCTGCGCTTCGGTCACGACGTGTTTCGCAATGGCATGGACCCGTTGTCATTCCTGCGCTTCTTGAACACGCTGGGCGAGATCGTCACGGTGCAGACACTGACCGACAACTTGCCAGCGCTCGAGGCATGGGATGCAGAGTCTTGCTATCTGGGCTTCGAAATCGACTTCCATTCCAGTGCGACCCATGCCGCGATCAACGAAGTCTTTGATTTCGTGCGCGAAGACTGTCTGGTGGAAATCACTAAAGCGGAGACTGAGAGTCAACAGGAACGCTTGGGCACTGAACTGATGTCCCAGGCGTCGGACATCGCAGAGCAAGGCACCGCCATGGTTGCCATGGGCGAGTTGCTGGAAGACCAGCGCTCCGTGCCACGCGTGCCGGCCAACGTCTCCAGCGAGAAGCAGCTTTCCAGCGACAAGCCTGCCGAGAGCAAAGCCAAAGATGGCCGCTACGTCCGGGTCAACGCTGACAAACTGGACGAACTGATCAATCTGGTCGGTGAACTGGTGATTGCCAGTGCGGGCGCTACCCTGCTCGCCCGGACTTGCGACAACGACCCGTTGCAAGAGTCCACATCAACTGTTTCCGGGCTGGTCGAGGAAATTCTCGACGGGGCATTGCGTCTGCGGATGATCCCCATTGGTGACACGTTCAATCGGTTCCGCCGTGTTGTGCGGGATGTCAGCCAGGAACTGGGCAAAGACATCGACCTGATCATCAGCGGTGCCGAAACTGAACTGGATAAAACCGTCGTCGAGAAAATCGGCGACCCGCTCATGCATTTGCTGCGCAATTCAATGGATCACGGCATTGAAAGCGCCGAGGCACGCCTGGCTGCCGGCAAGCCTGCCAAGGGCCATCTGCACCTCAATGCCTACCATGACTCCGGCAGCATCGTGCTGGAAATTGCCGACGATGGCGCGGGACTGAATCGCGACCGGATTCTGGAAAAAGCCCAGGAACGTGGCCTCATAGCCCCCGGTGCAGTCCTCACCGATCAGGAAATCTACAACCTGATTTTCGAACCGGGCTTCTCCACCGCCCAGGCGGTCACCAACCTGTCAGGGCGTGGCGTCGGCATGGACGTGGTCAAGCGCAACATTACCCTGCTGCGCGGCACGGTCGATCTGGACAGTAAACCGGGGCAAGGCACCGTCATACGCATTCGTCTGCCGCTGACGCTGGCAATCATCAACGGTTTCCTCGTCGGGATAGGTCAATCCACTTACGTGATTCCGTTGGACATGGTCCAGGAATGCATCGAGCTCAACGAGAACGACCGCCAACTCAGTCGCGAACAGGGTTATCTGGACCTGCGTGGTGAAGTGCTGCCACTGGTGTATCTGCGCGACCACTTTCACCACGACGGCCCTGCCGCTCGCCGCCAGAACGTGGTGGTGGTGCGTTATGCCGAACATAAGGCGGGGCTGGTTGTAGACGACCTGCTGGGTGAATTCCAGACCGTGATCAAACCATTGGGCAAGCTGTTTGGCGCACTGCGCGGCATCAGCGGCTCGACCATTCTGGGCAGTGGCGCCGTCGCGCTGATTCTCGACATACCGGCCCTGCTCAGCCAAATCGTACACCTTGAAACACGCTACACCGCTAATCCAGCCCAATCGCCAGCCACTGCCCGTTGATGCATCCGCATTTCCATGGAGGTAACACCCGATGAAATGGTTTTACGATCTGAAGATCGCCACGAAGTTGATCGCGTCATTTCTCACGGTGCTCGCCCTCACCGCAGTCATGGGCGTGTTTTCCATTATTCAGCTGGGTCAGGTAAATGACACTGCCAGCGACATTCGCGATAACTGGATGCCGTCCATGCGTGCGGCGTCCGCGATGCGCTTTCAAGCGGCCAATTACCGTCTCAAGGAAAACCGTCACATCAGCACCGAATCCACCCAGGAAAAAACTACCGCAGAGCAAGAAGCGGCGGAAGCGAGGAAGCAGTTTGAGAGCCGGGTGGCGGTCTATGAAAAACTCATTTCCGGGCCGGATGAACGCCAGCTTTTCGACACGATGATGTCTGACTGGGCCGCTTATCTGACGGTCAGCAAAAACGTTCTGGCCCTTTCCATGCAGGGTGCGGAAGCCGATGCACGTGCTCTGTTGCGGGGTGAGTCGAAACGTACTTTCGACCTGGTGACGGCCGACCTGCAGAAAATGGTCGAATTTAACGACGCCGGTGCTGAAAAAGCCAATGTGCTGGGCAATGAACTGTACGCAACCGCGCGGATTTCGATCATTGCGGTATTGATCTCGGCGCTGATTGTCGGCCTGGGTCTGGCGCTGTTCATCTCGCGAGTCATTTCACGCCCATTGAAAGAAGCTGCGGTCGTTGCCGAACAGTTGGCCGAAGGCAACCTCAACGTGCACATCGAGCCGGGTTCCAAAGACGAAACCGGCATGGTGATCAACGCTATGCAAAACATGGTTGGCAAGCTCTCGCACATCATTGGTGAGGTGCGTAACGCAGCCGACAATCTGGCCAGCGCCTCTGAAGAAGTCAGTGCAACCGCTCAGTCCATGAGCCAGGCCACCAGCGAGCAAGCGGCCAGCGTCGAAGAAACCAGCGCCTCCATCGAACAGATGAGCGCCAGCATCAATCAGAACACCGAGAACGCCAAAGTCACCGACGGCATGGCCAGCAAGGCTGCCAAGGAAGCCACCGATGGCGGCGAATCCGTACAGCAGACCGTTGTGGCCATGAAGAAAATCGCCCAGCGTATCAGCATCATTGACGACATCGCCTATCAAACCAACCTGCTGGCCCTCAACGCGGCCATCGAAGCGGCGCGTGCCGGTGAGCACGGCAAAGGCTTCGCCGTAGTTGCCGCTGAAGTGCGCAAACTCGCGGAACGCAGCCAGGTCGCAGCACAGGAAATTGGCGAGCTGTCGTCCAGCAGCGTCGACATGGCAGAGAAAGCCGGCAACCTGCTCAATGAGATGGTCCCGTCGATCAACAAAACCTCGGATCTGGTTCAGGAAATCAGCGCCGCCTCCGAAGAACAGGCAGCCGGTGTCGCGCAGATCAACACGGCAATGACCCAGCTCAACTCCGTCACTCAGCAAAACGCATCGAGCAGCGAAGAACTGGCTGCCACTGCTGAAGAGATGAGCAGTCAGGCTGAGCAACTGCAGCAGGCCATGAGCTTCTTCACCCTCGACGCCGCGCCGAAAGCCGCCAACCAGCCCGCGAAGTTCGATAACTCCTCAGGCACTACAAGCCGCAAGCCGTCTCGCCCGGCTCCGCAAGCGCCGCAGAAATCGTTTGCGTACAACATGGCAAGCACCCCGGATGAATCCGAATTCACTCGATTCTGAGCGGATCCACCCACTCGCTTGTCATGAAGGAGACAGACATGGGCGCAATCGCTACGACACGACAAAACGTGACGGTCGTTGAGGAACAGGAGCAGTACCTGACGTTCATGCTCGGCACCGAGATGTTCGCCATTGGCATCCTCGGTATCAAGGAAATCATCGAGTACGGCAATCTTACTGTCGTGCCGATGATGCCGGCCTTCGTCCGCGGGGTGATCAACCTGCGCGGCGCGGTGGTCCCGGTAGTGGACTTGTCGGCGCGCTTTGGCCGCCCCAACTCGACGATTACCCGTCGCAGTTGCGTGGTCATTATCGAAGCCAGCACAGCGGACGGACAGTCACAGGACATCGGCCTGCTGGTGGACACGGTTTCAGCGGTGATGGACATCCCCGCTTCGCAAATCGAACCACCACCCAGCTTCGGTGCAAAGATTCGTGCCGATTTCATCAGCGGCATGGCCAAGGTCGATGGCAAGTTCGTCATCGTTCTGGAAGTTGATCAAGTGCTGTCCATCGACGAGATGTCGAGTCTGGCTGCGGTTGATCAGATTCCGGCCATCGACGCCGAACAGCGCTGACCCGGGACGGCAGATATCGTGAACGGAACAGTGCTCAACGACAGGGAATTCAGCCAGTTTCAGTCCTGGTTGTACGGGGCGGCGGGCATCAGCCTGTCACCCGCAAAAAAAGCGCTGGTGGCGGGTCGCCTGTTCAAGCGCCTCAAGCACTATGAGCTGGAAAGCTATGGCGAATACTTCAAGCTGATCATGAGCGGCCAGCGCAGCGACGAACTACAGGTTGCGCTGGATTTGCTCACCACCAATGAAACTTACTTCTTCCGCGAGCCCAAGCACTTTGATTTTCTCCGCCAGCAGGTATTGCCCAAAGCAACGCCGGGCAAGACTTTTCGAGTGTGGAGTGCCGCGAGCTCTTCGGGCGAAGAACCTTACAGCCTGGCGATGACCCTGGCCGAAAGCCTCGGCACTACGCCGTGGGAAATCATCGGCTCGGATATCAGCAGCCAGGTGCTTGCCAAGGCCCGTGCCGGACATTACCCCATGGAGCGCGCCACCAACCTGCCCCAGCCCTTGCTGCACAAGTACTGCCTCAAGGGCATTGGCAATCAGCACGGCACGTTTCTGGTGGACCGGGGGTTGCGCAACCGGGTCAACTTTATTCAGGTCAATCTAAATGAGGCTCTGCCGGAACTCGGCGAGTTCGACGTGATCTTTCTACGTAACGTAATGATTTATTTTGACCAGGAGACAAAGATCAAGGTTGTTGCCCGTCTGCTCCCGCGCCTCAAGTCCGGTGGGTATTTCATTGTCAGCCACTCTGAAAGCCTCAACGGCGTCAGCGATGCATTGAAACTGGTAGCACCCTCGATCTATCGCAAGCCATGAATACCACCGTTGATGAAGTCTTTCTGGCGCCGGGTGACTTTCACTTCGCGACAAACCCTACCCGCATACGCACGATCCTCGGGTCCTGCGTTGGCATCACTTTCTGGCATCCGGTGCGCAAGATTGGCGCCATGTGCCACTTCATGCTGCCAACCCGGACCCACCGATGCGGCGGGCTGAACGGCAAATACGGTGACGAAGCGATCGAGATGTTCCTCGAACACGCCAAAGCACACCGCACCGCGCCGGAAGACTATCAACTCAAGTTGTTCGGGGGTGGCGAAATGTTCCCCCACCACAAACGTGGCGTGCATTACAGCGATGTTGCGCGGATGAACGTCCGGGCGGCACTGGAGCTCGCCGATAGCCACGACCTTGACCTGATTGCACAGGACATGGGCAGCACAGGCTACCGCAATGTCATTTTCGACCTTTGCAACGGACATGTCTGGGTCAGACACAAACCAATAAGGACAACCACGGAACATGGCCACGAAAAAAATAAACGTACTGCTAGTCGATGATTCGGCGGTAGTTCGTCAAGTTCTGCTGGCCATCCTCAACGACACGCCTGACATCCATGTGATGGGGGCAGCGTCTGATCCGATCTTCGCCATGGAAAAACTGGCCAAAGAATGGCCGGACGTGATCGTGCTGGACGTGGAAATGCCTCGCATGGATGGCATTACCTTCTTGAAGAAAATCATGAGCGAGCGCCCTACTCCGGTGGTGATCTGCTCATCGCTCACCCAGAAAGGCGCAGAAACCAGCCTGCAGGCAATGTCGGCGGGTGCCGTGGAGGTCATCACCAAACCCACCACGGGCCTGAAGAACTTTTTGCTGGAGTCGGCCTCGGAACTGGTCGGTGCGATTCGTGCCGCCGCCAACGCTAATGTCAAAAACCTCGGCCGACGCGCAGCAGCGCCGGTGCTGACACCCGCGACACGCTTGAGCGCCGATGCAATTCTGCCGGCCGCGCAGGGCCACGCCATGGCCCAGACCACCGAACGCATTGTCGCGCTGGGCACATCCACCGGTGGCACTCAGGCCCTGGAAGCGGTGCTGACCGCCCTGCCCCGGGTGTGTCCGGGCATCGTTATCGTGCAGCACATGCCGGAGAAATTTACCGCGTCCTTTGCCGAGCGTCTTAACGGTCTCAGCCAGATTGAAGTACGCGAGGCGAAGAACAACGACCGCATTCTGCCTGGTCTCGCCCTCATCGCACCGGGCGGCAAACACATGATGGTCACCCGCAGCGGCGCGTTCTATCACGTACAGGTGGTGGACGGCCCTCTGGTGAACCGGCATCGCCCGTCGGTGGACGTGCTGTTTCGCTCGGTCGCCAGATTCGCTGGCAAGAACGCCACCGGCATAATCATGACCGGCATGGGCGATGATGGCGCCCGCGGACTGAAAGAAATGCTGGATGCTGGCAGCGCCACAGTTGCCCAGGATGAGGCAACCTGCGTGGTATTCGGCATGCCCAAGGAAGCGATCAAACTGAATGCCGCACAACGCATCATGCCGCTGCACGACATCCAGCACGCGATCCTGCACAAATAGCGTTTTTCTAATGCCTTGATGCGGTTTTGCAGCTTGCTCTGTGGGGCGCGGTCTACGATGCTGTTGGCAGACTGTCAGGCCGCCCTACGCCGCCTCGGGTCGTCACGGGAGAACAACAAATGAAAACCGTTGCACAACTGCTCAAGCTCAAGGCGTCTTCCAATCAGAAGGTCCACACCATCTCCCCCCACCAGATGGTGCTCGATGCTCTCAGGCTCATGGCCGAGAAAAACATCGGCGCACTGCCCGTGGTGGACAACGGCAAGCTGGTAGGTGTGGTCAGCGAGCGGGACTATGCCCGCAAGATGGTCCTTCAGGGCCGCTCCTCGGTGGGCACCCCGGTCAGCGCGATCATGAGCAGCAAAGTCATCACCGTCGACTCCCAGCAGAGTGTCGAAGCCTGCATGGGCATCATGACCGACAGCCACCTGCGCCACTTGCCGGTTGTGGAAAACGGTGAATTGCTGGGGCTGCTGTCCATCGGTGACCTGGTCAAAGAGGCAATCGCCGAGCAGGCCAGCCTGATCAAACAACTGGAACAGTACATTCGCGGGGATTGAGTCTGCACACAGTCCAGGGATCGCAAGCCTCGTCGGAGCGAGGCTTGTCCGCGAATCAGCCGATACGGTATATCGCCCCTCACTCATGAGGCCGCCAGGTGCCTGCGGAGTAGTAGCTCCTGACTATCATACCGACGCTTCGTCAATCCCGGAGGTTGATCACGCGAGCCAGATACCAGCATCCCTGACTTCGCTTGAATAAGTAGGTATCCATCTCATACTCCATACCGAAGTCCACCCTGCGTCCGTCACTGGCAGTCGTCTGAACAGAGACCGGATACCCGACCTTACTTTGCCGCCCAAGCTCGCGCTCCCCAGGAACGGTCCGATCAAAGACTCCCGCGTCCTTGAAATAACGAAAAGGGAAAAGCTCAAGGCGCGAGGGGCCTGTCCGCTCCGAAATATTCGTAATCTGCGATGATTCAGTTTCCTCTTCGCCTGTGTGACCCGGGACTTCGTACTCCAGCGGATCATCAGTAAAACGGCGGCGCACGTCGTCATCGGCAACATCGGCAAAACGCTTGAGAAACGTAGCAAAATCCTGGGAAGGACAAGCGGCAGTCGGCATCTGCTCACTATGCTGATTCGAACCCTCGCCCTGTGACGCCATAACCTGTGCAGATGATGTGTAACCCGCTACGGATACACAAAGCAATCCAGCGAATGCTGCACAAGCCCTTCGGTGATAGGCTCCCATTCCCGTCCTCTCTTCTGAGTCAATGACTGTTGCATCGGCATCTGCACGTTTTACCGGAAAAATAAAAACCGTTGCACAACTGCTCAAGCTCAAGGCGTCTTCCAATCAGAAGGTCCACACCATCTCCCCCCACCAGATGGTGCTCGATGCTCTCAGGCTCATGGCCGAGAAAAACATCGGCGCACTGCCCGTGGTGGACAACGGCAAGCTGGTAGGTGTGGTCAGCGAGCGGGG
>NZ_FYDU01000010.1:232145-237017 GCF_900187575.1 Pseudomonas sp. Irchel 3A5
TCAGAAGGTCCACACCATCTCCCCCCACCAGATGGTGCTCGATGCTCTCAGGCTCATGGCCGAGAAAAACATCGGCGCACTGCCCGTGGTGGACAACGGCAAGCTGGTAGGTGTGGTCAGCGAGCGGGGCTATGCCCGCAAGATGGTCCTTCAGGGCCGCTCCTCGGTGGGCACCCCGGTCAGCGCGATCATGAGCAGCAAAGTCATCACCGTCGACTCCCAGCAGAGCGTCGAAGCCTGCATGGGCATCATGACCGACAGCCATCTGCGCCACTTGCCAGTCGTGGAAAACGGGGAATTGCTGGGACTGTTGTCCATCGGTGACCTCGTCAAAGAGGCCATCGCCGAGCAAGCCAGCCTGATCAAACAGCTGGAGCAGTACATTCGCGGGGATTGAGCCTGGGCCCACACCCTGTTGGAGCAAAGAATGCGGTCTATGTGGGAGCGGTGCTTGCCCGCGATAAGGCTGGATGCGATTCACTTGAGACCGCGTCGCCCTTATCGCGGGCAAGCACCGCTCCCACAAAGATCGGTGCTATCCAGCAAGATCTCCACAAATTCGTCTGCCAGCCAGGGATCTCGCGCCCTACACCAGCTTGAAATGGCTGTGCAACGCCGCGATGTGCTCCGGCCCGATGCCACAGCAGCCTCCAATTACCGAAGCGCCCTGCTCTACCCAGGTATTTGCCCACTTTGCATAAGCGTCTGGCCCAAGGTCTGCGCGGATCTCGTGCAAGGTGTCGTTGGCGCCTTCTTCTTCCACTTCCATCACCGGGAATGCGTTGGCGTACACGCCCAACTCGATCTGCGCCGATGCCGCCTCAATCACTTCACGCGCCGCCAGCAGTGCGGCGGCCATGACTTCCGGCTGGCTGCAATTGAACAGCACTGCACCGGCACCCAGTTCGATAGCAACTGCCGTCGCCTCAGCCACCGTCTCGCCGGAGCGCAAACGAGGACCATGTTCTTCACCGTCTTCCAGGGTAAACGACAGCCACAAAGGCTTGTCATCCTGACCCAGCGCTTCCCGTACCGCACGTACTTCAGCGATCGAGCTTTGGGTTTCAGCCAGCCACACATCGACGCTGGCCTTCAGCCCATGAATCAGGATGCGATGGATCGCCACCGACTGATCATGATCGAACAGATCTGGACGATAAGAACCCAACGCAGGCGGCAACGACCCTGCGACCTGAACAGATTGTGAGGCCTCGGATGCGGCCTGACGTGCAAGCTGACCCGCCAGCTCGGCCAGCGCAGGAGCATCCGCTCTGAAACGCTCTTCACCCAGGTGAAACGGCACCAACGCATAGCTGTTGCTGGTGATGATCCGCGCACCGGCGTTGATAAAAGCCTGATGCGCCTTGAGGACAAATTCCGGTGCTTCGATCAACGCCAGTGCCGACCATTCAGGCTGACGAAATGGCGCACCGATGCGCATGAGCTCCCGACCCATGCCGCCGTCAAGCAAGCGTAGCGGGATTGATTTTACGGGTGTGGACATGGGAACTCCTGAAAGCTGGGCATCTGCTGCGCGAATGCACAGGCAACGGATGAGTGAATTGAAAATTAAAGCCGATTGATAAACCGCAAAATCCGTGGCTTATAACCAAAGCAAAGGCACATAGATCAATTAATAATTAAGGACATTTTTAATATCGCGTTTAAATATATACCAATTATTTGTGTTCGATCTATTCGGTGATGTGATGAATCTACGTGCTGTTTTGCCTTTGAGCCTTGCCCTGCTGTCCGTCTGCTCTACCGCCATGGCCGGTGCGACGCTGGATAAAATCAATAAAAAAGGCGAAATGGTCGGTGTGATGATGGAGAACTACCCACCGTTTTCCTTCCTTAATGATCAAAACCAGCTGGACGGATTCGACGTCGACGTAGCAAAAGCAGTCGCCGACAAGCTGGGCGTGAAACTGCAACTGGCCACTCCGTCCTGGGACGTCATCGCCGCAGGCCACTGGGGCAACCGCTACGATGTGTGCATCTGTTCCATGACCCCGAGTCAGGCCCGCGCTCAGGTATTCAATTTCCCGGTCGAGTACTACCAGTCGCCAGCGGTCATCGTGGTTAACGCCAAGAATGACGCGATCAAGTCCGCCAAAGACCTTTCGGGCAAGAAGGTTGGGATCATCAGCGCTTCCACCTACGAGGCCTACCTCAACAAGGACCTGGTGATTGAAGGTGCAGAAGACAAGCCAATCAGCTACCCGTTCGATGCCGTCCAGGCTGCACCGTATGACAACGAAACCGTGGCCTTCCAGGACCTGGCACTGGGCGCAGGTGTGCGTCTCGACGCCATGATCACTAACCTGATCACTGCACGCGAGCGCATCAATCAGGATCCGCGCTTCAAGATCGCTGGCGACGCGCTATACGCCGAACCCAACGTTGTCGCGACCGAAAAAGGCGATGCTGAATGGGATGCCAAGCTGACCAAGGTCATCGCCGAGCTCAAGGCCGACGGCACGCTGGGCAAAATCTCCCAGAAATGGATCGGCTCTGATATTACCCAATGAGCGAGCATCAACCTGCCCCACCTGACCTGAACGCCGGATCTTCGCGCCTGTTGCGAATTTTCGGCTTCAAAACGCGGCTGTACCTGACCTGGATGGTGATGCTTGGTCTGTGCATCGCGTTTTTCATGAGCTTCGACCTGAAATTCTCGATCATCGCCGCGAAATGGGAATACCTGGTCGGCCTGCATCTGGCACCCAACGGCTTTCTGCAAGGCGCGGCGCTGACCCTTTTCCTGTGTTTCTGCTCGATATGGCTGTCGCTGATACTGGGCTTCGCCACCGCACTCGCGCGCTTGTCCAATAGCGCCGTGGCGTTTGGCATCGCCAGTTTCTATGCGTCGTTCTTCCGTGGCACGCCGCTGTTGATTCAGATCCTGCTGATCTATCTCGGTCTGCCGCAATTGGGCGTGGTGCCGGGCGCGATCAGCGCGGGCATTATTGCCCTGTCGCTGAACTACGGCGCGTACCTGAGCGAGATCTTTCGGGCGGGCATCATCGGTGTTTCACCCGGGCAACGCGAAGCCGCTGCGGCACTGGGCATGCGCCCTACCGTGGTGTTCTGGCAAATCACTTTGCCGCAAGCCATGCGCACCATCATTCCGCCGACCACCAGCCAATTCATTTCCATGCTCAAGGACTCGTCCCTGATCTCGGTGATGGGTGTCTGGGAAGTCATGTTCCTCGCGCAGTCTTACGGCCGGTCGTCCTACCGCTATATCGAAATGCTGACCACGGCGGCGCTGATCTATTGGCTGCTGTCCATCGGACTGGAGTTGATTCAGGCACGTCTGGAGCGGCACTACGGCAAGGCTTACAAAAACCAGCGCTGAGTTGATCACGGCACCATTCAGTCAACTCAGGTGCGGGTGGACCGATGCGATGGGCGCAGCTAACCTGTCGCCCTTGCTTCCTGCCCGTAGAGACTGAAATGACGACCCAACTGGACACCGTATTCGAACGCCACGGCACCGACAGCAAAAAGTGGAGCCTGTACCCCGCCGACGTGCTGCCGATGTGGGTAGCGGACATGGATTTCCCGGTGGCCGAACCGATTATTCAGGCGTTGCAGAAACGACTGGAACATCCGCTGCTCGGTTACGGCGTGGCACAGGACAACCTGCGCCAGACAGTGGTCGAGTATCTCTGGCAGCGATATGCCTGGCGTGTTCAACCTGAAGAACTGGTATTCCTGCCCGGGGTCGAGCCGGGCTTTAACATGGCGCTCAACGCACTGGTTCCGGCCGACTCCGGCGTCGTCTTGCAAACGCCTAATTACTCGCCACTGTCTCAAGCGCCGAATAACTGGCAGCAGCCGCGTATCGAATTGCCGTTCAAGGCTGACGCCAATGGCGAGTACCACACCGACATGGCTGCGCTGAATGGCAAACTGGCCAGCGCCGGCGCCTTGTTGCTGAGCAACCCTCATAATCCGCTGGGCAAGGTCTTCAGTGGCGAAGAGCTGCATCTGATTGGCGAAGCCTGCGTGCAGCATGACGTGCTGATCATTTCTGATGATATTCACGCCGACATCCTCTTCGATGGCCGTCGGCATGTGCCCATCGCATCCCTCAGCCCGCAGATTGCCCAGCGCACAGTCACGCTGATGTCAGCGAGCAAGGCCTATAACATCGCCGGGCTGAAAACCGCGTTTGCAGTGATTCAGAATGAGTCTCTGCGTAAACGCTTCAACGCCGGTCGCCTGGGTCTGGTCGACAGCGTCAACGTGCTCGGTCTTGAAGCCACGCGAGCGGCTTACAGCGAATGCGGTGAATGGTTGAGCGACGTTAACGCGTACCTGCAGGCCAATCGTGATTATCTGGCCCAAGCGGTTAAAGAACGACTGCCTGGCGTGGTCATGCACCTGCCACAAAGCACCTACCTCGCCTGGCTGGACTGCTCCGCATTAGGCCTGGACGATCCCCAGAAATTTTTCCTCGAACACGCCAAAGTCGGCCTCAGCGCCGGAGCGGAATTTGGTGATGATTGCCAGCAATTTGTGCGGCTTAACTTCGGTTGCCCAAGGGTGCTGCTGGAGGAAGGGTTGGCGCGGATGGAACGCAGTCTGCGGGATCGCTAAAGATGGGTCCAACGAGACAGAAGGCCTGAATCACCGCAGCAAGCCCTCTCGCCAACAAGTTGCCTCCTACCTGACTCAGCGCAAAACCGGTAGGAGCGAACTTGTAGTGGTCCAGTTTTTTTGGACCATTCTGTAGAAGTATTAGGCCGCCAGTTTTTCGAAAATAGCTGGCGGCAGGTTATTCGAGGCAGAGTGGCAACGTCGATGGTTGTAGTGAGCAATAAAATCCATCACGTCACGTTCTGCCTCGAAGTGATTCGAGTA